>JBOGKI010000085.1:0-11655 GCA_050745605.1 Terriglobia bacterium
ATGCGGAAGCTGATGCCACAGCTCTTCCGTGATGAATGGCATGAACGGATGCAATAAATGCAACGCCGCTTCGAACGCTCGCGCCAGATTGATCCAGGCCGCGGAGGCTCTGTCTTCACTGGCTGCTGTGATTTCCGGCTTCACCCACTCCACATACCAATCGCAAAGCTCGTGCCAGAAGAAGTGGTAGATGGTGTGGGCAGCCTCATGGAAACGGTAGGCGGCGAGCGATGCACCGATTTCCCCGGTTACGCTGGCGAGCCGGGAGAAAATCCAACGATCGGCCAGTTGGCTGGGGCGCTGGCCGTTCTCGCCCTGTAGGTCAGCCGCCAATGGCGCTGCCGTTCTCATTTCAAATCCCAGACCGGGCAAAGGTTCCAGCGCCACACCGATTTCGTCGCGTACTGACGCCGGAAGCTTGGCGATATTCATCAGGATGAAGCGGCCGGCGTTCCAAATCTTGTTGGCAAACGCCCGGTAGGATTCAATCTTGTCCTGACTGAAGGTGATGTCGGTGCCGGGCGCGGCGCTGATGGCCAGGGCGAAGCGCACAGCGTCTGTGCCGTACTTTTCGGTGACTTCCAGCGGGTCCAGGACGTTGCCTTTGGTTTTGGACATCTTTTGGCGCTCCGCGTCGCGGACCAGCGCGTGAACATACAGCTCCCGGAAGGGAACGTCCTTCATGAATTTCAGGCCCAGCATGATCATGCGCGCGCCCCAGAAGAACAGGATGTCCTCGCCCATCACCATCAGGTCATTGGGATAAAAACGGCGGAGATCGCTGGTATTTTGCGGCCAGCCGAGCGTTGCGAACGGCCACAGTCCCGAGCTGAACCAGGTGTCCAGCACATCCGGGTCGGGACGGAGTTTTTCACCCTTACATTTGGGACAGGCGGCGGGCGCCTCCATCGCTACGATTACTTCATGGCAAGCATCGCAATGCCAGGCTGGAATGCGATGGCCCCACCAGAGCTGGCGGGAAATGCACCAGTCGTGGATGTTGCTCATCCAGTTCAGATACTTCTTGCGGCCGCTCTCCGGAAGAATCCTTATCTGGCCATCCTCGACGGCTTGCATGGCAGGCGTGGCCAGCGGCTGCATCTTCATGAACCACTGCATGGAAAGCAATGGCTCAACCACGGTCTTGCAACGCTGGCAGACGCCCACGTTGAGCGTGTAATCCTGAATCTTTTCGAGCAAGCCCTGCGCGGTGAGGTCGAACAGGACGGCCTCGCGCGCCGCGTAACGGTCGAGTCCTTGATAGGCTGCGCCCGCGTCTGGCGTCATGCGCGCGCCGGTGTCAATCACCGTGATAGCCGGAAGATTGTGGCGCTGAGCGATGGCGAAATCGTTCGGGTCGTGAGCGGGAGTCACTTTGACGGCGCCGGTGCCGAAAGTCGGATCGACGAATTCGTCTGCAACGATCGGGATTAGCCGCTTCTGGAGCGGCAGCAGAACTTTTCTCCCGATCAGCGCCTGGTATCGATCATCCTTAGGATTGACGGCGACGGCGGTATCACCCAACATCGTTTCCGACCGGGTGGTGGCCACGGTGACGTGCCCGGAACCATCCTCAAGGGGATAACGGATGAACCAGAGCTTGCCCGCGCGCTGCTCGTGGATGACTTCAAGGTCGGAAACCGCGGTGCCGCAGCGCGGGCACCAGTTGACGATATAGAGGCCGCGATAAATCAGGCCTTCCCGGTAAAGCCGGACGAAAACCTCCGGAACCGCTCGCGCGTAGGCCGGGTCCATGGTGAAGCGGTCGCGGGTCCAATCGCAGGAAGCGCCGAGGCGCTCCATTTGCCTGCGGATGGTCCCGCCGTTCTGTTCCTTCCATTGCCAGCAGCGCTCAACAAACTTTTCGCGGCCCATCTCCAGCCGGATCTTCTGGCCTTCGCGCTGCCAGGTTCTCTGAGCGTCCGGGCCAGGTTCAAGATCAGGAAAAGCCTCGCGGCCCAGCTTGCGCTCCACGATCATCTGCGTGGCGATGGAAGCATGGTCCGTGCCCGGCAGCCACAGCACGTCCTTACCGCTCATGCGACGCCAGCGCATCAGAATGTCGATTTCCGTGTGCTCCAGCATGTGCCCCATGTGCAGGGAACCGGTGATGTTGGGCGGCGGGATCACCAGGCAGAAGCGCGGGCGTGAGGCGTCATCACCGGGGCGATACAGCTTCCTTTCAACCCAGTAACGCGCCCATCGCGGCTCGATGGACTCGGGAGAATAGACCTTGGGTATTTCCACTTCCCGCATGCGCTCCTTGTTGATGATGCCTGGTTCCATAATGCGCTAGTGTAGTGTCCAGTCATTGGATGCCCAATGTAGCGCTGCCGTCCCGGCGGCATCTGCCGGCACGATGCCGGCGCTACCGGAGCGCCCATTGTCCACTTATTTCTTGGACACTACATTGGACCGGATTTTGTCGATGATAGCACAGATGGCTCGGCATCCCGGTTTAGGATTCGGGATCGGAGTGGCAGGCGAGGGTGTGAAACGCTGGGATCTCTAGCGCATGCATCGGTATTTGCAGTTGCGTATTTTCCCTCACCCCTCCCGCTTCGCGGGACGCTCTCTCCCCAAGGGGGCCGGCTGGATGTCCTGGAAGGTTTGCGATCCCTCCCCTCCCGAGACGGGAGAGGGTGGCGCGAAGCGCCGGGCGAGGGTCCGGCATATCCGTTACCGATCTTGCGAATGCCGGTGCTTAAGTTGATCGGGATGGACGAATCACAACCGATCCGGCTGAAGCTCTTCCAGACATTCCCCGGTCAGCTTCTCGACGAGATGTTCGATCATTTCGGGTGAGAGGACTGATGGTGACATGCGAACCACAACCCTTTGGACAATTAATTCGACCAGGGTCCGGTCGATCGTTAGGGGCGGGGCTGCTTCCAGGCCGGCGGGTTCCGTCTTTTGTGGTTCAGCCGGCGCCGGCGCACGGTGGGCTTCAAAAGGATTCTGGACGTCATCCAAGGCGGCAGGTGGTTCACGCCATTGCTCGGCAGCGTCCCATGGCACCCTGGCATGGACAAGACCGGTGCTCGAAAGGGATGCTTCGAGAAATGCTTCGTTCAGCGCAGCCTCCGACGGGGCTTCCCAAGATGGGCTGCTATCCGGTTTGACGGGCGCGGCTTCCTCCGTGGAACGGACCGAAACACCCGACGATGCAGTGAAGGAACCTGCTTGTTCTTCTTCGGCCGCGGGGCTGGTTGCAGCATCGGACGCAGAAGCGGAGGGAGGCTCTATTTCCCCCTCTGCGCCGGCGTGTTCGACCGCCTCAACTTCACTCACGCTGGCCGGCAGATCCCTGGGCCGATCCTCTTCCGTTTTTTCGACTGGCGGCTCCTGCGCAGGAGCGGAAGCAACCTCTCCGTAAGCGACGTCAGAGGGAAGTTCTGACGCGAGGTCTCTTCCCACCGGCGCAGCCGCTGCGTGCGGGACGAAGTCGGATGGAGGCTCGTCGGGCGCAGCCGGAGAGTCTACCCAATATTCCTCTTCTTCCGTCTTCCCCGAGGGTGTTTCCACTAGCAGGTTTGAAGAAACCGCGGGTTCGGGCTGGAGAGAAGCCTCCAGCTTCTCTGCGGCTGCCTCTACGGCGGACTTCGTATCCTGCACCTCGGCCCCAACCCAGGTCGGCGTGTGATCTACCTCCGGGTCTTGCGGCGTGCTTACGGTTTCGCGCTCAATCTCCTCAGCCGGGACCGGAAAATGAAGCGCCGCAGTTAGATCGGGCAGGGCCGCGAGAATCGGCCCATTCATGCCAGCATCACGGTGGCCACTCGGTGGAATCTCCCCAAGCTTCCAATCACCCAATCTTGACGCAGCATCCTCCGCGGGCGAGGATAAAACGCCTGCACCCATGGGATTCTCAGCGTTAATTTCCCTGGAAGTAATCTCTGGAGCTGATTCCGCCGCCGGGGTCTGCGGAAGAGCTTGCATTTCGATGGGGCTTAGCTCAAGGGCCGCTTCCTGAGCACCGATGGCTGCAGTGGCGCTGGACTCTGCCAGTTCACCGCACGGGCCGGCGATTTCTGCTGAAGCATTTACCGTGAAGGTCGAGGGGCTTTCTTCGGCGCCGGGCGCGGGAATTGCTGGCCCCTGTTCGGAAAGCACGGCCGCCAGGGTTTCTGTGGGAGCAAGTTCCGGCTCGAA
Source organism: Terriglobia bacterium (assembly GCA_050745605.1). Classification (GTDB taxonomy): domain Bacteria; phylum Acidobacteriota; class Terriglobia; order UBA7540; family UBA7540; genus CALCEB01. The sequence continues at coordinate 4,153 of JBOGKI010000085.1, forward strand.
CAAGCCCGCTCCTTCAGGAATGCCCGCAAAGCTGGCGGCTGGTGCTGGCTTGTCAGCAAAAGTGAACTCGGCAGGAGCGTGCGCTTGTTCCGGACTTTTCGGGTCGTCCGCTCCGGCCGCGAGACCCGACTCTGAGCTTGGCTGCTGGTCTGTCACGGTCTTTCCGATGAATTCCTCGACTCGCGCCAAGAGCTCGGGACCGTTAAACGGCTTTTTCACCACGCCATCCGCGCGCACCGCCGTGACTCGCTCTTGATCGAAAGGGTCCGCATCACTAAAGGCCAAAATCACCGGAACGTCGCACAGTTCCGCAGATTTCTTCACGAAATCGCAGACTTCGTAGCCGTCGCGGCCGGGCATGTCCACATCGGCCAGAACCATCGCCGGCTTGAGGATTGCGAGTTTCTTGATCGCCGCCACTCCGTTGGCCACCGTCACCACTTCCAGGCCCTGCTCAGCGAGCATTTCCGCAGCCATCCGCTGGATGGTCATGTTGTCGTCTGCCACTAGGACAATTCGAGACACGGTCATTTCCTTTTCGATCGACTCGGAGTTTACCATTTAATTAATACCACCGGGTCGTATACAAGTCAAGGCGTCCTGTCCTACGCCGAATCTATGGCCGCTTCGGGGTTGTTTTGAAGCCTCCGGTCCGCGTCAAGCCTCTTCCGGCAGCCGCGATGCCTACTGAAAGAGCTTTCAATGGTTTGCCGCCAATTCCTGATTGCTTCGATTGTCCTCATGCCCGAAGCGCAGAGGCGATGTTGCGCGCCCGCATTTTCCATTACAATGCCTGAGACAGATTTCAGACAGGCGGCAGGTGGATGTTCTCCGAACGGTTAGTGGTGGTGGGAGGAGTGGCGGCGGGGCTAAGCGCGGCCAGCCAGGCGCGCCGCGTCAATCCGCAGCTTGAGATCATCGTTTACGAAAAGGGACCGGACATTTCCTATTCGGCCTGCGGACTCCCCTATTTCATCGCCGGCGCTGTCCGGCAGGCGGATGATCTGCGGGTTTATTCTGCGGAATTCTTCCGTGAACGCCGCAACATCCAGGTGCTCACTCATCACGAAGTTGGCGAGATCTCGACCAGCCGCCATCGCGTGACTGTCGCGACGCCCAGTGGCCGCCAGATCGAAGTTCACTATGACCATCTGGTCCTCGCCACCGGCGCGGAACCGGCTCGTCCGGAGATTCCGGGCATTGATCTCCCCGGTGTTTTCCATGTGAATGATCTTCAGTCTACGTTGGCCCTCCATCGTTTTCTCGAAGGCGAACACCCTCGCCGGGCGGTCATCATCGGCGGGGGCTACATCGGGCTGGAAATGGCGGAGGCGTTGGCCACAGGCGGGATCGAAGTGACGCTGGTGGAGCGCTCCACCACGCTCTTCGAATCTGTGGATGAGGAGATTTCCGCTGTCGTGGATGCAGAGCTTGCCGCGCACGGCGTGAAGGCCATCCGGAGCGCGGCGGTTACTGCTCTTCTCGCCGGAAGCGGGGGGCAGGTGCGGCGAGCGGTGTGGGATGGCAGTGAAGGCGGCGCAACGGAGGCCGACTTCGTGGTTTTGGCCACGGGAGTCCGCCCCCGCACGCGCCTGGCAGTGGAGGCGGGCATTCAACTCGGCCCCACTGGCGCCATTGCCGTAAACGAATACATGGAAACCAGCGCCGCCGCCGTGTTTGCCGCGGGCGACTGCGCGGAATCCACGCATCGGGTCAGCGGGCGTCCAACCTATGTTCCACTGGGCACGACCGCCAACAAGCAGGGTCGGGTAGCCGGGCAGAATGCGGGAGGCATCAGAGCGCGTTTCCCTGGAATCGTGGGCACGGCCGTGCTCAAGGTTTTCTCGCTCGAGGTTGCACGCACCGGCTTGAGCCTTACCGAAGCTCGCGACGCCGGATTCCGCCCGCGCCAGGCCGTCGCCCGCGCCGCCAATCGCGCCCGTTACCTGGGTGGCAAGGATTTAACCGTGAAGCTGGTGGCCGATCCCGCCGGCGGCCGCCTGCTCGGCGCGCAGATGGCCGGGCCCGAAGGCGTCGCCAAACGTATCGACGTTTTTGCTGCGGCTCTTGAAGCCCGGATGACGGTGGAACAGATCAGCCAGCTCGACCTCAGTTATGCTCCGCCCTTCGCGCCGGTGTGGGACCCGGTCCTGATTGGCGCGCAGGAGATGCTGCGCGAGCTCAAGCGTTGAGCGGACGCCCGCGCCGGTCTTGAGTCCGAAACCTGTCTGCATCAGAGGTGACGACGTAAGCTTGCGAACTGGTCCGGCATTCCCTCGCGTTCTTTGCGCCTTGGCGTGATGCTTTTTGTGTTGTGAACTGTCGCCTCACGACACTAAAATTGTTGCAGGCCGCCCATTGGACCAAACGATTTGCTACCGGGGCCTCCGTCAGCATCGAGGTGAGGAATGGCTGCTCCAACCACTAAGAGAACTGCGATCTCCTTCGAGCTTGCGACCCTGGACGGCGCCAGGCAATCCTTGCAGGATGGACTGGACAAGGGTCCAGTGCTGCTGGCCTTTTTCAAGGTGGAATGTCCCACTTGCCAGTTTACCTTTCCATTTTTGGAGAGGATTCACCAGCACTTTAAGGCTCAAGGCGTCCAAATCTGGGGCATCTCCCAGGACGGGGTGCATGACACTCGAAAATTCGTCCAGACATTTGGCGTTACTTTTCCCATGCTGATCGACGAAAAACCTTACAAGATCTCGGCTGAGTACCTTCTGGAGTTTGTTCCGTCGCTCTTTCTGGTCACGCTGGATGGCCAAATGGAAATTTCCGGCGACGGTTTTGCCAAGCAGGACTTCCTCGCCATCCACCGCTACCTGGCAAGGTATTATTCAGCCACTCCGCCGCCCCTCTTCGGCGCCGATGAAAAGATTCCTGAATACAAGCCGGGCTGAACGTCCAAGTCTTAGCCTCCGGCGGAGGTAATCGGCTTCAAGTGAAAAGATGGATTGACTCGATTCTGGAAATCCAAATCTCTGCGAGTCTTTCTCTGCGTGCCTCGCAGCTTGGCGTCCTCGCGTGAGGGCTTTTGCATAATAAGCCTGTGGACTGAGACATCCGCACCCGTGTAACTTCCCAACATGCGAAAACTCCCTAAACCCAAACCGCTTCGCGCCTCCAAGCTGGTCAAGCAAAAAGCGCGGGCTCTGGTGGGCTCGCCCAAGCCCTCTCGCCCCCTTGAAAGCCGCAAGAACAGACCTCCCAAACACAGGAAGCAGGCCAGGTCCGTGGAATTTGAGGAGTAATCCTGCGGGTGGCGCACACATTGTTTGTAATGTCTGCGCTTCACTGACACGAGCTTGGATCTTCGCCGTGGAGAGGTCCAACTGCCTCATCTTGGACCGGCCCTCGCCTTTGCCGTTGACTCGCTCCGCCCTGTGCCCTACCATGTCCGCACTGTCAACGCAAGTGTTGCGGAAATGCGGTGGTGGTACAGAAGCCAAACTGCACCACTGCCGGAAATGCGGGTGCATCTCCGCCGCGGCAGCTTGGGGATCGGGCATGAAAATCGTCGGCATTGGCGAAGTCTTATGGGACGTGGTGGGCGCTGAGGAGCACTTGGGCGGCGCGTCGTTCAATTTTTCAGCGCACGCGCGAAGGCTGGACCACGAAGTCTTTTTCGTCAGCGGTGTCGGCCCGGACGAGCGCGGGCAGCGCATCCTCGCGCGCATGGAGCAAATGGGCCTGCCCACGCGCTACGTTCGGATTGCCCCGGAAGCCGCAACCGGCTTAGTCACGGTTGATCTGAACACGGACGGTCAGCCTCGATTCACGCTTTACCGCCCGGCAGCGTACGATTTTCCCGGCCTCTCCGATGAGGAACTTCTTCAACTTGTCTCGCCCCCGCCCGATTGGATTTACTTCGGGACGCTTTCGTTGATTACGGAATGTGTAAAGGGCTTGGCGCTCCGGCTGATCTCTGCGGCTCCCGCCAGCGGGCGCTTTTATGACGTGAACCTGCGGGCGCAATGGTACAACGCCGTCCTGGTGCGAGAACTTTTGTCACTGGCCAACGTGGTGAAATTGAACGACCAGGAAATTTCCGAAGTCGACGCGATGCTCGGGTGTCGCAACCATTCCATTGAGGAGTTTTGCCGGAACCACGCGCGCGACTTCGGCTGGGAGGCGATCTGCGTGACGCGGGGAGCGGAGGGTTGCTCCCTCTTCATGCGCGGTGAATATCTGGAGTCGCCGGGATACAAGGTAAAAGTGGCGGACGCGATCGGCGCCGGCGATGCCTTTGCCGCGGCATTTCTTCACGGTTATGCGAACGGCTGGCCTGCGGCCAGGATCGCAGACTTCGCCAACCGCGTGGGCGCGCTCATCGCCAGCCACACCGGAGCCATTCCCAACTGGAGTGTGGAAGAGGCTCTTGCGCTGGGGCGATAAGTGAGACAATCCTCCGACCCGCGAAGCGGGCGCAAGCTCCAGCCGCTTTAATTTTTGCTGACTGCTGGTCGCTGAGAGCTGGCTCCTCTTCAAAGATTCATCGTCGGGTACATCTGGTGATTCGAGATTCGGCGGAAGTGAGTCGGAATCGAACCGACCGGCCTACCCGAGGCAGGCCCACAGGATTTGAAGTCCTGGGCGGACACCAGCCCACATGCACTTCCGCCCGTAGTGTGCATCAAATGGCGCGAATTTCGCAAGGTCGCTTCCGGAGCCGTAGTGGGTCAGTTTGGCTTCTGTAGCGGTGGTCTGTGACCGCCGTTGTTGATTCCACGTCGTTTTCGGCGCTCATAGAGCGCCGCTACAGCAAACTGTACCACTACCTCCGGAGCCGTACCGGTTGTGGTGTTGAACGCGCTCCCCATACTGCCGAACTGCAGCACTATCCAAGGTTTTCGTGGCCTGCAGGGATAGACCAAGCTGGTATAATGGGAGACAAACGGAGTGACCGTGAAGCGGCGTATTTCATTGGCGATCGTCGCGACTTTCGTGGCTGGCGCGATGTTGAGTCTGCCTCTCCAGGCTCGACATGGGCCCAGCGAAGCGCAGCTTGTGGCCCGCATCCAGAGGGAACGGAATCCCGTTAAGAAGGCGAAGCTGGAAGTTCGCCTCGCTAACGTAAAACTGAAACAGGCCATTTCAGCCTATGATGGGCAGAAGCTTAGTCAGGGCTCAAACCTGTTGAAGGCTTATCTGGATGACGTGAAAGGCGCTTGGCACACTCTCCAGGCCAGTGGGCGCGACCCTGCGAAAAAACCCCAGGGTTTCATGGACCTTGAGATCTCATTACGAGAGAATATGCGTCACCTCACGGACGCCCGCGGCCGGGTCTATTACGCCAACCGCGGCCCGATCGATCAGGTTCGAAGCCAGATTAACAACCTCGACGCGCAGGTCCTGTCGGCGCTCTTTCCGAGCCTGAAGGCGAATGTGCCGGACCAGAAACATGCCAACAGCCTGACAGCGGCGCCAGGAAGGGTCCACCCGTGAAAGGGCTTGGAATCACGCTGGCTCTGAGCTTGGTGATGATGTCATGGTGTGCCCGGCCGGCGATGGCGCAGCTTCCAGACCGCGCTGCGCTCTCCGAGGCCGAGGTGGAACGCCTGCGCGATGCGCAAGATCCCGGGGAGCGCATCAAGGTCTATTTGGATCTGGAACAGGCTCGTTTGACTCTGTTCGATGACTTTCGCAAGCGGCCGCCAGACCCTGAATACGACGTGGGCGGTTACCTAAGCAAAGTTCTGGAACAGTACGTTAAGCTCGATGATGAGATGAAGGATTGGATTGACTTGCAATTCCAGCGCGACGGCGACATGCGCAAGGGGCTGAAGGTTCTGGTCGAGGAGGCCCCCAAACAACTTGCCGATCTCCAGCACGCTCAAGGGGACCGTGACCCGTATTCCGCGCAATACTCCGGCGCCTTGCAGGATGCCATTGCCGACATGCAAGACACCCTGGATGGCGGGGCCAAGGCTTTCAGCCTACAAAATAAGAAATTCGGTGAGCTGAAGCGCGAGGAAAAGCAGACCGTCCAGGACTCCAAGCAGATGGTGAAAGAGGAAAAGAAGCGGATGAAGGAAGAAAAGAAGCTCCGTAAGAAAGAACAGAAAAAGGCTCCGCCGGAGGACGACAACGATTAACGACTTATAAGAGCCGGTCGGAGACTACAGGATCGGTCGTCAGTAGTCAGCACGCAGCCGTCGGCAAGGAGGACAGTCGGGGGGCTGGGGGAATCTGAACGCTGGTCGCTGATCGTTTCCGTTATCTCGTGCAGTCATCCTCTATCGTTTCGGTCCGAATGCAACTGACCTTGGCTTTTGATCCGCCACCCAACCCCGAGGAAGTTTTTGCGCGAGTCTTCCGCCGCTTGGCATTCAAGTACCCGGTCCAGACCTTCAAGGTCGCGTTCCATCCCTACGCCAACTTGCGCAGCACCATCCGGCTCACGAACCGCGGAATTCAAGCCCGGCTTTCCGACGTGACGGCCAGCGCGCCTATCATTGTGCTCGAGGCGCTGGCGGAGGTCCTGCTCGCCTCGCTCTTCCGCCGGCCGTCCTCGCGCGAGGCCCGAGAATGTTACTTGGCTTGGACCTTTGAACCGGCGGTTCGTGAGCGAGTGGACGCTAACCGGCGAGCCCGTGGCTTCAAACTCATGCATTCACCTCGAGGCCAGCACTACGACCTTGAGGAAATATTCCATCGGCTCAATCGGGAACACCTTCAGGACCGGCTCCGGCTCCCCCGTCTGGGGTGGAGTTCCGAGCCTTCCTTGACCACCCTGGGCCACCACGATTCGGCGCACGGCACGATCACCATCAGCCGCATGTTGGATTCGCCCTCGGTGCCCCTGGAGGTGGTGGAATATCTCGTCTACCACGAGATGCTCCACATGGTTTATCCTGTCCAACGCAAGGGTCACCGGCGCATCGTTCACACGCGAGAGTTTCAAGCGGCGGAGCGACGCTTTCCACATTATCCGCAGGTACAGCAGGCGCTGAAGTCTCTCATTAAGCGATCCCGCGGGCAGCGGAGGCCGCCCGTGCAGCGTGGCAGGCGGAGACCCTGACAGCAGCCGTCGAATCATGGTCCTCATCAAGCTCAAGACCCTTGCTCTTTTTAGTGTGCTCGCCGCAATGCTGCTCGTTCCTGACGCGTTCGCGTTCCCGGCGCTAACCGCTACGTCGCCGGATGGAAATCTCTCGATCAGCTTTCAACTGAAGGCCAACGCGCCACCCTACAAGCCGGGCGCGCGGCCTTTTTACGCTGTCCGCTACCAGAATGCGGAAGTGTTGACGGATGCGCCGCCCGCCATTTTTGTGCGTGTCAATATCGCTTCTGTTTCCAAATCCCCAATTTGCTTACTAATGTGTTTTCAGCAAGTTATGGGAGTTTGGCGCGACATCCTTATCTGTCATTGTATGTCCTTATTTTTCTGTTGGTTAACCCAAAATGGGAGTTTGGCAAGTGAGATTTCCACAGCCTGATATTCGATAAGTCATTTATCTTCAATAAGAGCTAAGTTTGGCAAAAAAGGAATCCTTTATT
>JBOGKI010000086.1:0-11650 GCA_050745605.1 Terriglobia bacterium
GTGCTGTAACCCGCCCTTAAAAACTGAAGAATCTATCCTGATCCCGTGCCGAGCCAAAATCGCTGCTGCCGTTTGAGTTGGTTGGAATAACCAATTGCCCGCACGAAACGACAATGGTGTGAAATGGGGATCATCGACGATGTCTCGCAGGTAGGCGAGCGAAAGCTCGACAATCTGGATAATTCTTGGTCGGGGTAATGTGCAGAGATTATATTCGCTGTAGTCGAGAAGCCATCGCCCCTGCTCATAACGGGCGTTCGACCACTGAGGGTGCAGGTGCACACCGATCTCAAAGCCTTTCCGGTAGAGATCCCGGATTTGCTGCTTCACAAGATCGATGGCTGGATCTGTGCCCCACGCCTCTATTCTCTCTAACTCCGCAGCTTCCACGAAAACGACAAAACGCGCATCCCAGGTTTGGAATATCTCTCTGAGTCGCTCCGCAGGTTCGTAAACCAGGTCTTTTAGCGCACCTGTGCCATTGCCATAGATTTCATAGTCCAACGTGAAGACGCATTCAATCACGCGAACAGCGCCTCGATGAACTCACAACGTTGAGGGTGCGGTGGAAGTATTTCATAACAGACCACGAGACGCTGACAAGGCCCGCGAGGACCTGCGGGGATCTTGCCAGGTCGCCGTTGCGCGCTACATGCCGATCGTATTGGGTCTTCTGCCGCGGGCATAACTCAGGCCAATGCCTGTGAAATGTGCGCCGGCGGATGTCTCATCGCCGCGTCTGATTCGGATAGAAGCGTGGAAATTGCCAGCAGCATCCACGCCTGTGACCATCTCATATACGAGGTGCGGATAGTGCAAAACCGAAGGACCCTATAATAAAAGAATCCCCGGTCGTCCCACATGTGATTCATGGCCCATTCGAACACCGAACGTGCAAGTGGGACATTACCTGGGTCGAGATCTTCAAGTGCCAGGAGCGTGATGATGCTCTGCGCTACGCAATGAATATCTAGAGGATAAGCACGATTATGAAAGTATCTGACTGCACCGTCCTCGCAAAAAAAATGAGTCCTGTAGAACTCAAACCCACGCCGGATCGAAGCGTCGAACTCCGCTGTCCCGGCATAGCGGGAAATGGACTGCAATGCGCACAGGTTGTATCCCGTGTGGAAGTTGTCAATCCACCGTTGTGAGGACGCCTCCCCATATTCCCAAGAGCCATCTGCACGCTGCTTTGTCACAGAGTAGCGGGCAACCCTGAGGGCAGGATCGAGGAATTTCTTCTCGCCAATGTGCGTGTACACGCGGCACAACAAGGCGGAAGCAAGGAAGTTCGCATTGTGGACTTGATTCCGAAATGACGCTAGAGGATAGCTGAAGCCGGCAGAGCTCCGATCAGCCCAGTAGAGTTCGTTCAGGATGTACTCCGCCGCACTTACCGCCATGTTCAAGCACCGTGACTCCCAACGCTCCTGATAGGCATCCAACAACGCGCTGGCCGCGAATGACGTACAGACCAAGTTCGGAGCCCCTGCGGGTACCACCCCTCTGCGCATTTGCCAAGGGAAACTGTATCCCCAGCACCAGTAGGAAATGCCTTGTGAGCGAAGAGCGATCAACCGTTTGATCATCAACTCAACAAGGTCTCCCTGATTGGCCACGATTTTCGAGAGCTTGAGGAACGCTGAAAGAAAGAGCGCGATGGCCTTTGGATTCTGTGTCTTTGGAACAAGTGCTAGGCGGCGGATATTAAGGGGACTTCGCTTCAAAGCCTGGGTAAAAGCGAGTCGAGGAAGCCACGAGTTCAGGAATGGCAGTGCCTTAAAAGCTTTACTGTTGAGAGCATCGTAAGGGTCATAGCCCGCCCAGTCGTTTGCCCGGCAGTAGGCTAGAAGCTTTAGCAGTGCTGCTTCAATGTCATTGTGCATCACGTCTGAGTTGATCCGAGCCATGGATATCACCGTTGGGCACAGGGCTGTGCAATAGCAGACTGCGGAGCAGCGAACTGTGTGCAACACGCGCTACTCAAGATGTCAACGATGCGCGTCGCCGCGCGTCCATCCCAGTTCTCCGGCACGCCGTGGCCGCCCTTCCTCTGGGTTTGTTGCCGGATAGCGTCCTTGATTCTCTCCTTGCTTGTCCCCGCAATGATATTCGTCCCGGTCTCCACGGTCACAGGCCTTTCGGTGTTTTCCCTGACCGTGACACACGGAATCCCGAGACACGTTGTCTCTTCCTGGATTCCGCCCGAGTCGGTCACGACGACCGTTGCATGCTTCATCAAGCAAAGAAACGCCAAATAGCCGAGGGGTGCCGTCAAAATGATGCCGCCGCGACTGTTTGCGGAGCTTCGTGCATCGCCTTTGACTTTCGTTCTATTCATTCCGAGGTAGGACTCCAGGCCGAATTCCTTGATCTGGCGCTGGGTTCGGGGATGTACGGGAAAAACGATTGGGCAATCCTTGGCCAGTTCTTCCAATCCTGCCAGAATGTTGAGAAACACCTCTCGGTTGTCTACGTTGGACGGTCGATGCAGAGTTAGGAGCGCATAACGACCGATCGCATTACTGGCGCCGCTGTTCCCCGTCCGGGTTCGAAGCCCTAACTCCTCAAGAATCGGTGACGCCTCAGCTCTTTCCTTGAACGTCAGGAGGGAATCGATCATGGTGTTTCCAACGAAGTGCAGCCTGTCTGACGAGATCCCCTCGTTACGCAGATTCTGGAGGCCGCTCTCCTCGGTCACAAAGAGCAGGTCAGACATCTGGTCGGTGAGAATCCGGTTGATTTCTTCGGGCATCGACCGATCGAAGGAGCGGAGTCCTGCCTCCACGTGGGCAATCAACGGTCTGCGCCCCAGGGGCGCGAACGATACCTTGGCCGTAACCAAGGCACATGCGAGCGTCGAATTCACATCCCCGACCACAACCACCACATCAGGCTTCTCCCTGTACAGTACCTCTTCGAATTTCTTCATAATCTCCGCGGTCTGCACGGCGTGAGATCCGGAACCCACACCAAGGTGGACATCCGGCTTTGGGAGGTTGAGATCGCTGAAGAACGAACCGGACATCAGGTCGTCGTAATGTTGTCCAGTATGAACCAGAATATGCTGGATCGTTTCTGCCACCGGTTCATGCCGCTCGGCGGAGCTCGCCGCAATCCTCTCGTTGTAGCTCTTGATCGCCGCACTGATCGGAGCGGCCTTCATAAAGTTCGGACGAGCGCCTACCACAGTAAGAATCTTCATTTAGGGAACCGGGGACGGCCGAATTCTTCACTCTCAACCCTCACAGCCGCACTGCCTTTCCCTTCTCTTTCAAGGACTTGTCGGCGGCTTCGAGCATCTGAACCACTCGAAGCCCGGACGGGCCGTCGTTGATGGGCCGCTCGCCGTTGTGAATGCAAGAGATGAAGTAGGCAAGCTCGGTGCGAAGCGCTTCGCTCCCGTCAATCTTGGGCGCCCACATGTCCCCGGAGCGATAGCTAACTAACAGATCGTAAACGCTTTCGCCCTTCTTGACTTGCGCCCCTTTGTCGTATACCTTCACCTTCTCGTCGGGCGCCAGATCGTTCCACACCAGCATCTTCTTCTCGCCCCCGATCAACGTCGTCCTCACTTTCACTGGCGAGAGCCAGTTGACATTGATATGGGCAATGGCATTGCCGGGAAAATAGATGGTGATATAGGCCACGTCTGCCAACCCGTTCAGGTGTGATTCTCCGGTCGCAACCACGGCATCCGGCTTGTCTTGAATGAGATAGTCCATGATGGAGAGGTCGTGCGGAGCCAGATCCCAGATCACGTTGATGTCGTGCTGAAAAAGGCCCAGGTTTACCCGCGTCGAGTCGTAGTAGTAAAGATCGCCTAACGTGCCGTCATCGACCAACTGGCGGATTTTCCGGACGGCCCCGGTGAACAGAAAGGTATGGTCCACCATGAGGGTCAGGTTCTTCTGCTCGGCCAGCTCAATCAATTGCTCGGCTTGGGGCGACCCACAGGTGAAGGGCTTCTCCACAAACACGTGCTTGCCGTTCTGAAGGGCGGCCTGCGCCAGATCGAAGTGAGTCCATACGGGAGTAACCACCGCCACGGCGTCAATATCTGGCGAGGTCAGTAGCTCAGATATTCCGCAGGTGGTCTCAATGTTCGGGAAAACCTGTTTGGCCCGCTGCAGAGCCCCGGGATCGCGGTCGCCAATGGCGGCCACCTGCGCGCCTTCCAGACTCTGCAGATTCCGGACGATGTTCGGACCCCAGTATCCGTACCCGATCACGCCGATTCGAATCATGCTGTCATTCATAGGGTTCAGTAGGCTCCTTCGCCCGAGAACACGGCCCGGGGGGTTCGCGCCAGGATGCGGAAATCGAGCCACAGCGACCAGGACTTGGCGTATCGCAGGTCCAGACGCACCATCTCGTCGAAGGTGGTCATGCTGCGGCCGCTCACCTGCCACAGACCGGTGACGCCGGGCTTGGCCTCCAGCAGCCGGCGGCGGTGCCAGGCGTCATAGTCCTTGAGCTCGTAGGGAATAGGGGGTCGCGGTCCCACCAGCGACATCTCGCCTTTGAGGACGTTCAGAAACTGAGGCAGTTCGTCCAAGCTGGCTTTCCGCAGAAAGCGGCCCAGCGGCGTCACTCGTGGATCGCGCGTCATCTTGTAAGCGAGGCCGGGCGCGCCGGCGGCCTTCTGCGTCCGACCTCTGCCGCGGATCAACTCCCTCACGTACTCTTGATGAATCGCGGCGCTGCTGTTGACGTACATGGACCTGAATTTCAGGAAAGTGAACCGCCGCCCATACTGCCCGACTCTCTCTTGACGGTACAGAATAGGGCCCTTGGAAGACAGCTTGATGGCCGCGGCAATGACTGCGAAGAAGGGAGAGAGCACGAGCAGAGCAGTGGCACTGCCGACGATGTCAACCTGCCGCTTGATCAACAAGGCCAGTTGGCGCCACCCTCCCGGTTGCCGTATCTCGGCATAAAGGGCGGAGCCGGCGGAGGAATGCCAGCCGTCCCCATCCAATGTCTCAGGAAACAGGTGAAACGACACTTGGATTCCTTCCACATCTTCAGGCCCCAACTCGCTTCGCAACGCTGCCTCTACTCTGGCATTCAACACTTCCCGGATCGAGTCCGCGCTGTCCGTGCTCACCTCCGTAAAAATCACACCCGCCGTGCGTCCCTGTTGATACCAACCGCTCAAATCCGTCTCCCGAATTGACGCCGCCAAGGCTGCTCTCACCCGTTGAATCGCCTTCCCATCTGCGCTGAAGACTCTCTCACACCCCAACAGCATCAGCAGGAAGTGCTTTTCACTTCGCTCGGCCCGCTTTCGCTCGAGGCTCATGGCCTGCAGGAAGTACGGCTCTGAGGCCAGGACTCTTGACGCCTCGGACTCCACCGGAACTTCCACACCCAGCGCAGACTGATCTTGCACTCTGCGCAGAAGACTCAGGGGGCTTCGTTCCTGGGGCGAGATGGATGATAGGTTGAAGAGGCTCATTCTCTCTCTCAATGGGCCGCAAGGCCACGGGCTTACTTCTAGCTTAGCTTGGGGGCTAATTTAGAACTGGATTGACACGACTTCAGACCGCAGACTCAAAGACCCGCCGAGGACGATAGGATTTGGTAGAAGTTGATGTTACCGTGCTGCCGGTGTCAAAATCGTCTGACGTCAGAGTAAAGCTCCGCCCTTTGACTTACAGGCGCTTTATGCCCCATAAGTCTTGCTTTGTCAATTACTTGGAAGCTTCTTTTGGCCTTCGCGCCGGCGCCGTCACACACCCACGGCTGTTCCTGGCCGCAAGAATTGGAACTTTGTGATCCGCATGGCCAGCGCCGTCATTCTCGTGCTTTCCGGCCCTGTCACCGTTCGGGCGATCACGCCTCGGCAGACCACTTGCACCACTGCCTCCCCCGATGTCCCTGTCGACAAGCTGAACCTCGTCTCCATTTTCGGGTTCGATCCCAGCCGGTGATCCGCCTGAAACAGCACTCCAGACTCGCTGATGTTCACCATCATTCCCGCGCGCCACTCGCCTTCCCCTGCCGTCCGGTAGCGCAACGGCGCGTGGATCCGAAAGCGCTGGGCCCGTTGCCGTTCTCCAACGCTGAACCGCCGCACCGCCTGTTCCTCAGGAACTCCAGGCGCAAGACGCGAATCGTCGGGACTCGGGTCCAAAGGCGAAAGACGTGCCTGTGAGCCTTCACAGTCCTGGAGGCCGGTCATGTCGTGCTGCTCGTTCGCGTCTGAGAATGTCATCTGCTTCACCATTAGTACGATTTCCGGGCAAGACGTGCAAGAGGCCGAAGGTCATGCCTGCCAGAGGACGGTGTACTCAGGGGTCGATCGACAGACGCGGGGCGTTTTGGCAGGGACTCTCTTCCATGGGCACCTTCAGCATTGCTTCTCATCTCTCTAGAGAAGCACGGTGTAACACGGCTTTGTATACTCAAATTAGTAGCGCAATACTTTTGAGGCGATACCAGGCTCTGTCGCGCTCTATTTGCGGCGGCTTTTCTTGGATGAGATGTTCTGGGATTGGGCGTAGTACTCGGCGTAGGGTGTTCGCGGCCGCGATCCGTTCAAGACTGTGCCGAGCAAGGATTTGTTACGAAAGATCTGCAGGGCCTTGCGGGCCATGTCGAACTGGGTCACGCCCGCACGGATCACCAGCAGGACGCCGTCGCACAGCGAGGCCAGGACGGAGGCATCGGTTACCAGAAGAGCGGGCGGCGAATCCAGTACGATCCAGTCAAAAGCGGGCGCCAGACGTTGCAAGAGCATTTCCAGCCGGCCGTTGCTGAGGAGGTCGGCAGGATTTGCCTTCGGCGTGCCGCCGGCAATAAAGAAAAGGTTGTCAACTGGCCCGCGCTGAATGATGGAGAAGAGGTCCGCATCACCTTGAAGATATTCGGACAGCCCAGGCCCAGCCGACGCCCCCAGGGGACGGTGCAGCCGGGACAGGCGGAGGTCACCATCGACCACGAGGACCGACTCGTTGGGACGATAGGCCATCGCTTGCGCCAGATTGGCGCTGATAAAGGTCTTGCCCTCACCCGACAATGCACTGCAGATCAACAGTTTTCGCAAAGCTTGCTTTTTGCGCAATTCATAGAGGTAGGAACGCAGCCGCCGAAATTCTTCGCGGCTAATCGTTGCATCCAGGGCTTCCTCTCTCATCTCGGAACCGGGGTCGGGATGCCAAGGGGCTTTCGGGCAGTGCTCACGCAACTGTTCCGAAGTAACAGACTCAACTTCAGGCGCATTCATTGCGCCCGCAGGCACAAGTCCGGCCTGCGCTCCGGCATCATCTGGCGTCCGCAAGCAATCGACATCGCCCGGTCCCGATATGGGCTGTCGAGCTTCGCGGGTGACCGGCGTACTCAGCCGGCTCCGAGGGTCCACCGAGTGCACCGCCGCGGCCGGTCCAGAAGCCCTAGGCACTGCAAGCGGCGTATTTTCGGCAATCGCTTGGGCCTCGGTCGGGGAGGTTCTTAGCCGGTCGAGATCCCTTCGCCGCTCGATCTCAGCCTTCTTTAGCGCTTCATGAATTCGGCTCATGCAACCTTCCTGTGAGCTGGTTGCACGCCAGTGCGTGAAGCCCAAAAGTCCGCATTTTCACTTGCCGCCCCGATAAAGATGGCTCCTGAGGGGTCGTCTTGAATCTTCATCGTCGTGCTTCTAGCCTTTTATCGTCAGAATCGAACTGACTGTGGACTTTTCATCATTCCGACTCGGTGGCAATTTGTCCTTCCAGCCCTTCAAGCTGTGGACAGTTGGAACCGTCGCCAGATTCGGAATCTTCAGCAGAACCTCGATGTCCCGCTCATCTTGAATCGACTTATCGAGCATTTCGAGAAGCAACGCCAGGGCAAGGCCACCGGCAATCCCACCTCCCAGCCCGCCCGCAAGGAAAAGGCTTTGCTTAGGAAAGTCTGGTTTCATCGGCAGATTAGGGGCGTCGAGGAGCTGAAACCGCTCGCCATCCTCGCCCCGCGCCAGCGCCGTCTGCATGCCCGACTGGCTCTTCTTCGCCAACAGGTCATTGTAGAATTGGAGCGCAGTTTCGTGATCTCGCGTCAGGTTTTTGAGTTCCGCTTCCACCACCGGACTCAGTTGCAGCTTCTGCTCGTAAGCCGCGATTTGTGTTCTGAGCCGCGTCTGCTCCTCGGTTCGAGTGCGAATAATTTCGGCGTCTTGATGGATCTGGGCACGGATCTGTTGAATCTGCGGAGGTTCAGACCTGCCCTCCGGTTGTTTCAAAGCCGGTTTGTTTCCGACCTTCTTCTGGGTTGCCGCCTTTTGCTTGATCTGTTTCTCAAGATCGGCGATTGCGCTCTTTTGCTTGACCACATCCGGATAATCACTGGTGTACTGCGCTTCCATCTCCGTCAGCGATTCTTGCATCTTCACTAACTGGGCCTGTAAATCATCGGCACTGGCCGAGACCGAGGCACCCGTGGATGCCGGGGCGATGGATGCCTCCCACGAAGTGAGCTGTTGCTGGAGAAGAGATTGCGCATAGCTTCGATCCTGAGTCGCCCGATCCACCGCCTGGTTGGCGGCATCGAGCTCGGTATTGTTTTCCATGAGCACGCTAAGATTGGTGCCCTGGTCTTCCGGCAGGCGGCCCAGATTTCGCGTCTTAAAATCTGCCAGCTTGGCGTCTTCTTCATCCAGTTTTCGCTTGGCTTCGGAAAGCTGCGACGATAGGAAGTTGTTGGTGCCCTGTTCGAGTTGTTCTTGCTGCTCCAGACTCTCTCCGATAAACATGGACGTGATATCGGTGCAGATTCCTTGCGCCGCCCAGCCGCTGTGGGCCGTACAACTGATGCTCAATCCTGGAAGGGGTTCCCGCCCGCTCCCAGCCAATCCGTTGGTGAATTCGGCCGGGGTAATCGCGATCGCCTTCCTCAGCGCATCAATAGCCGCTTCGCTGACCGGCTGGCCGTTTCCTTGAAAGCCGTACCTGGTGAGCAAAGGCTCCAGCCGCGTTCGGCTCAGGACCTGCTCCTGAATGGCCGTGACCCGTTCGATGAGATCGCTGGTTGTCATCGGCTTGACGACTTCCTCGGTTACCTTGGGACGTTCGATGAAAATCAGCCCGGTGGAAACATACTTGGCGGGCAGAACCAGGGTGGCGGCATAGGCCAGAACCGGGAATATAACAATCGGAATGATGACGAGCGGGAACCTTCGCCGGAGAATACCGAGGTAATCTTGGAGATCAAACTTGCGATGTCCTAGCATTGATTAACACTCCGGCGAATCATGCGTCACTCAAGAAAACCCTGCGAAGTCTGAACTACTCCCCCAAAACCGGTCCTGCGGCTGGCAATATCAAGGCGCTTTTGGAAGCGGCAGCCTCAACTTTGACCTCCATAACTTTGAACTCCGATTTTCTCAACGCCCACAGCAACGGCCCGAGAATCGCCAGGGCAATCAGGGAGAACGGTATTCCTCCGATGCGGTGTAGTTCTCCGGTCAAAAAGCGTTGATCCGTGTGGACACCGAGATAATAGAGGGTAGTAATCCGCAAGGCGTTCTTGAAGATGGAGACAGGAACAACAAGAAAGCCAAGGAGCACCTTTTTCCAAAAGGACCGCAGGAACAAATGACCGGCGACAATGCCCCCTACCAACAATCCCAGGGTCGAGCGGATGCCACTACATTCCGGACCGATAAAAATGCTTCCCGCTTGCAGGGACAGTACAAAACCATGCCGCAACACCGGAACACCCGCTCCCGTGATCATTCCGTAGGTCAGCTCGTAAGAAGCTCTTTGCAATAGCAAGCTGGCGGCATCGAGCATCCGCGCCGGCACAGGCACGATCAGAATTAGAAAGAGAATTGGAAACGCCGCGGCGCGGACGGCCCGCTTGCCATAACACAACGCGAAGGTTCCGGTTAGCAGCGCCAAAGCGCAAAGCATGGTTGCGGCGAGGGATGCGGCTGGATCTGCGTGCCAGAACCGGCGCTGCAACACCGCCCCGGCGAGTCCCGCGGCCATCAGGCCGATCCCCGGTCCCCATCCCCAGCCAACATCCCGGAAGATGGCGTCCTTTTGCCGTGCCGCCAGCGCCACGCTCACCACGGGGATCAAGATAATGTACGAATACAAATCGTTGGCGAAGGAAAAACGCACCAAACTGGCGAAGTCTTTCCCGAAACCGGCAAAGATCAGCATCACCAGTGAAAGAAACCATAGGTCACGCACCGAGGCACGTTTGAGAGGGGTCATGAAACAATTTTGATTGGGCTCGCTTGATCCTTCAGCAGCCGATCCGGATTTTTCACCGGCTCCAGCGGTGGCCTGGAAGGAGAGGCGGCTCCGTGGCGTTTATAGGAAAGATGCCATGCCATTTTCCAGAATACTGTGAACTGCCAGGCCCGGAAACAGGGCCGGGCCCGGCAGGTTGGGCGGCGAACCGTTCCTGGAGCGTAGGGCTGGCTGGAAACGTCCCGTCGCGACGTTGTGGTTAGATTGTTGGGTTAAGGTTCGTGATCTATATCCTGACCGAAGCAGGGGACTCGACCGAGGTCTTGTCCATCCACTTACAAGCCAGACCAATCGCCGCCAACGCCAAAAACAGTGACCACAGGGTCATCGGCTCTGGCATATTCTGGAGAGAGTCTATCCCAAAATATTCCTGGGCCTGGCCTTTCTGTATTGGTGATGGCGTATAGATCATGAGGTTCGAGTAATCGCCCGAACCGTAGTTGGACTGTGCATCCTGCAGGTATGTGAGCACAGCTTGCTGCTGGGCAAAGGTCAGGTCCGCCCCTGGTTCGCCGTTCCCCAGAGTTCCCGTCGTGTTCGAGAAGCCCGGGTCAAAAACGTCCCAAAGAGCGTACTGAAGCTCTCCGCCGGACAAGGTGCCTTGGTTGGAATAAATTTGGTTCACCAGCCATGCAGCCTCCCCGTAAGCTTGCGCCTGCGAGATGGTGTTTGTGCTGGAATTGTCAAGATATCCCTGTGAGAACAAGGCACCACTGAGGTTGGAAAGCGTTTCCGTGGTGGCGCTCCACTTCTCACCAACGTAAACGTCGTCCATAGCGTCGTCACACACCAAGTTCTCCACCGTACCGTTGACGGAGACTTGGTATGGGGCGACGTAGTAGCTGCCCAGGACATAGGTGGCGCCGTTAAATTGCATGGAATCGGTGCCGGCCATCAACTTCCCAGGCGGCCCCAGCATGAGCGTCAAAACCATGGCGCCCACGCCTAGGGAAAGTTTCTTCATTCTTCACCTCCTTTTTGGATTTACCGAGTATTGCGGAATGCGGTGACCGGCATTACGGTGCCGGGCCGGCCACCTTCTGCTGGTTGGGTGGGCCGCCGTGCGGATACCCGGGGGCAATGATCGTCCCCCCTCACTGCATTCCGCAATACTCCAAATCCGGTGTGGACGCTCTGGCCTAAGTTCGTTCAACCAAGTCCACCGAATGGCGTCCGTCTGACCGCGAGGAGATGAATTCGGCGACTGTCTCAACCACGCGTTGCTGTTGCTCCAGCCGGAGCTGAGGATACATTGGCAGGGAAAGAACTTCGTCCGCCGCCCTCTCCGCGGCGGGAAAGTCGCCGCACTTGTAGCCCAAATGGCTGAACGCCTCCTGAAGGTGCAGCGGGATGGGATAGTGGATGCCAGTGTCGATCCGGGCGCCCGCTAAGTGCGCCTGCAGACC
>JBOGKI010000087.1:0-11612 GCA_050745605.1 Terriglobia bacterium
GTTCGTGTGTTCTTCAATAGTAAGAGGTCAACGAGGTTTCCGTCAGAATTAAATTGACAAACACGTTTTGCGCATCCTGCTAAACTCCTTTTCTCCAGTTCGAGTCACTGCCGCGCTTCAGGCGGACGGAAAGAGACCCGTCGGGATTCAGCGGCTCGGCACACGCCCATCGAACGGGGCGGCGCACTCCCTTGCTCACGATCTCCGCACGCAGGGTTACTTGTTCGCCGTCCACGCCTTTCGGAAGAATGAAAGAGGCTTCGCGAACCTGGCCGGCGCGCGGATATCCGGCGTCGAGGTTCCCTCCCACCTGGAGCCGGCCGTCCGGGCTTTCGACATACACTCCAAGCACTCCCGGAACCCCGGCCACGCCGTCGTTTCCGATTCCCAGGATCAACTCCATGGTTCCGTAGCGCTTCCTTTGCCAGATCCAAGAGGGCCGAACGCGGTAGCCGAGTCGCCGGTCGAGAGCCTGGAGCGACTCGGGGTATCTATCGTAGTAACGCCGGACGTGATCCGCCTCGGTCCAGAGCGCAAAATAATTCGTGCCGATGTCGAGAGCGTGCAGGCCAGCAACTTCCCGATAAGGCCGCTGCAACGGACCACCGCTGCGATGAGGGTAGTCATCCTTGGGGCGCTGCTCGTCGTCGCTCCCCATCAAGGACAGGGCAGAGCCGGGCAACTTGGCGAAGCAGGCCCGTTCCTCACTCAATTCGTCAGCCAGCACGTAATGGCGGTTGCCACCATCCTCAATGATCACCGCCGACCACGAGGGCCGATGGCCCATTTCTGCGATCTGAATCGGCTCATCCGTGATAAGGCTATCCGAGCGAACCCAGCCTCCGGCTCGAACCACCATATCCTGAACCTCGCGGTTCCCCACGTGGCTGATGTCCGGTTGCATGTTGACCGCTAGGGAAGCCTTCTTCCACGCGTCGAGCTGCAGTTGGGTCATATGAGCAAAGGTTTTCTCCGCTGTCAGGTAGTCCGAAAACGGAGTGGGATAATCGTTGGTGTGACCCTCTCCCCAGAAGCCGTACATCATCAGGTCCATAAATTCCAGCAAGGGATTGCCATCAAACTCAGCAGCCAGCAAATCATTAAGCTCCCGGAAGGCCCGTTGAAACTCGGGGTGGTCGTAGCGCGGCTCGTAGAAATCGAATGGCGTATTTCGCTCCCTGGAGTGCCTGCCGATGTTGACAACCGGCACCTTGGCTCGGACAAAATCCGGCATGGAGAGCTTTTCGGGCTGAATATTGGGACTCGATAGCTGCACGCGAAAACCTACCCGCAGGCCGTGACGCTTGGCGGCATCGAGCGTCAGCCCCCAGACCGGCGAAAGGTCAAGCCGGCCCGGCCGGCTCTGCGCGTCGCGCCAGTCGCACCGGATGTACAACACATCCACGAACGGCAGGCTCGCCATCTTCTCCACGCTTTGTTCCAGCGTTTCCGTGCCGCACTTCGCTCCCAGAGCCGGGCCGTTCTCTTCCCAGGTGTAGCCCACTAAACCGACGCCGAAATTGCGAACATGCTGGTTAGAAGGTGTGGTGACGCCGATAGTGAACCAGCCTTCATCCTGCGCAATGCCAAATGGTCCCTGGTTCAACCGGTGTTGAACGCTAGGGCCCGGGCCGAAGTTGTATCCCTCCCACAAGTGGTCCGGCACATCAGCCCGAGCGACTTTGGGTATAAGGCTGGCGACCCCAACCACGGCTGCTCCACTCCTGATAAAGTCACGCCTGCGCATGGTGAGCCACTCCTCTCCGAATGCCTCTTGCCTGCCTGCCGCGATTCCGAGCACACGAGACGACTGGACGGTGGGTTGCGCGGTGAACGTGACCGGCGCCGAAAGTGACCGATCCGAACGACACGCGGGTCCGCAATCCCGCCCGCATCACTCCGGACATGTTCATCGAAATAGGCGCTATGCCTGAAACGCGAGGTATGCTAACCGCTTCGATTGGCGTTGTCAACTCTTATGGAAGCTTGCTTTTCTTTAGGTGCCATTCCGTTTCCGGCACGACTTTGCGCTTCTGTCTGGAAGGAGGAGTTGAGGGCGGGTGGGGCGGCCATCACAAACCGATGTCTGGGCCACTCGCTTTCAGCGGAGGCAACGGGCTCTGGCATTTAGACTGCCCAAAGTCCACAAGGCACCGCCCATAAATCTTATAACTAATTTATTTTGAATAACTTGCTTGGCCTCGTTCCTGAAATCTATCCAAGCTACTGATAATACTAAAGTTGATTAATTTTTCAGGGGCTTCGTTTTGGGTTCGAATGGGTTCGTTACTGGATTTACGTATTGCTATCACTAACTTATGGGTTCCTCTAAACAATCCTTTTTCACGCTTTCAATTCTAGCAAGAAACAACGGCATAAAAGCGTGCCGCAGCCACCCGCTTTTGCTGGCCAGTGGCCCTCGGTGCGAAAGCTGGCCGCAGGGCATGGCCAATCGTCTCGAAGGTAGAAATTCGAAAGTTGCTATTCGACATGCTTTACACCCTCTGTCAGGCCGCGGCGAAGCCGCAAACCCTCGATGCAGGTCCGCGACGGCGTGATCCGTCCCGGTAGACCCGGTTCATCTCACACAGCATGCCAGATCACGATTTGTCCGGTGAGACGGATGAGACACTTTTCATTCAGCGGCGCCACCCGCCCATCCACGG
This sequence comes from Terriglobia bacterium, assembly GCA_050745605.1. Lineage (GTDB taxonomy): Bacteria > Acidobacteriota > Terriglobia > UBA7540 > UBA7540 > CALCEB01. Next base: position 2,667 of record JBOGKI010000087.1, read on the forward strand.
GGAACGTAGCGGCGGGCTTGAGCCCGGCAAGCAAGAGAACCCGTGCCCGGCTGAAGCCGTCCGCTACGAAACTGAGGACCCGAAACGATTGAAAAATCCCCTCAATTTACCCGGATCGGAAAGGCTGCGCCCATTGCAACAGCAACCATGCATGCGCCGCCCGCGCTCTCACGTCGCAGATCTGTCGCGCGGCGCTACCGGCTGCGCTTTCCGCTCTTGCCCCCGGCCTTCCGTTTGCGAGTCTGCGCTTTCTTATGCTTTACGCTTGGCTTGGTTTTGGTCTTGGACCTCGGCCCCGATTTAGACTTCGGTTTCGGTGCCGGTTTCGGTTTCGGCTTGGGTTTCGGTGCCGGTTTCGGCTTGGGTTTCGGCTTGGGCTTCGGTGCCGGTTTCGGCTTCACCTTTGGTGCGGAGGGAGGAGTGTGTGGTGGAACCGTCTTTCCAGCCGCCGGCGGAGGCGCGGGTTTCTGAGTAAAGTCGAAACAGTCTGCCATGCCATCGGCTGCCGCGTCACGGGTGGTGAGAGTTGGCAATCCGAGAGTGTTCTCGCAAAATTTGACGAGGCTGACGTGGGAGTACTGAGTGGTTGAAATATAGCCACCCTTGGCGTAAGGGCTCAGCACCAGGCAGCCCACCCGCGAGCCGTAGCGGAACTGAGTTCCGTCCGTCCATGTCTCCACTTCCGGCGGCGTGACGTGATCGTAATACCCACCCCAGTCATCCCAGGTGATGAAAATCGCCGTCTGCGGCCACAGTCCGCCCTGCACGATGGCGTTTACCTGATCCACCGTCCATTGCATTCCTGTGGTCACGTTATCCTTGGGATGCTCGCTGGAGCCGCTGGGCGCGTACACCCAGGAGACGGCGGGCAGCTTGCCCGCCGCAGCGTCCGTAACGAACTGAGTGGACGGCAACTCCGGCTTTCCCGCCAGGCCCTGGATGTAACTGAAGGCGTAGCCTCCGTAATTGCTCCACGTGAGCCCGGCCTGCTGCAGGTTGGCCGGTAATGAAGGAATGTTGAATGTTTGGGTGCTGCCGGAGGGAATGTTGTCAATCACCGGGGAATCCGCAGCGATCAGCATCAAGTGGTTCGGCGTCGATTGGCTGGCAACGTCCGTGAAGTAATTGTCACACAAGGTGAATTGCTGCGCATAGGCAAAGTACGTCGGAATATCGGATTCAAGATATTGCTGGCGCACTGCGCTGGTCGCCCGGTTCAACCACGCCTTGTGGTTATTACTGGGGGAAATGGTGGGCGGGTTCGGCGAATGCGCCATGGTGGCGCCATTGGCGCCGGCAAAGCTCCCGAAATAGTTGTCGAACGTGTGGTTTTCCTTGATGATCAGGACGATATGTTGGATTGGACCTTGAGCAGGCATCGCAAACCTCCTTCACACTCTGGAAGCTGAATTTCACATTCGGCAGACTTCAGTGTATCCACACCGAACCCTTCTTGGCCCAGGAGCTTTCCGGGTATTTTGCCTGGAGCTGCTTGCCGGCTTCCTGGAGAGGGTCGGGCTTGCCCGTTGCCTTGTAGTCGCTGACGCCGGCCCAATACACGGCTTCCGGCGCCGATTCGCTGCGCGGATACTTTTCCGCGAGTGCGCGGAAACCACGAGCCGCCGCGTCGAACTCACCCCGGCTGAAGGCCGCCTTGGCGAGGCCCAGGCGCAACTCGGCAAGGAAATCGTCAGCCGGAAGAAATCCACTGAAGCGGTAACGCTCGGTTCCATCGGGCTCAGCAATGATCTCGGTAGGCGTCCATTCCGCCTTGAAACGCTCGAAATCTTTGGGACGTTCTTTGATGTGGATCTTCACGGGAACAAAGTTTTCAGTGATGAAGCTGCTGACTTCGCTTCGCGGATAAACCTCGGCATCCAGCCGAGCACATCCTCCTCACATCGGCGCCGCAGAGAAATCAAGCAGCACCATCTTTCCAGTTGACCGTGCCTGTTTTAACCCTTCATCGGGATCCTTAACCCACTGAATATCAGCCATGTCGGGTATCCTCCTGTGTGGAGTTGGGTATCTAAACCGCACGGCCTATTATGCACCCTTTCCGGCATGAAAGACGAACGTCGAACAGAGGGAAGATTTATATAGACCCGGAAACCCTGGACAGGCCAGCGCGTTGAGACTCGAGGAGCCAAAAAACAATATCTCCTTATCCCTCAGTCTGTTAGACAATTCCGGTGCTGGATTAAGAACTGGTCATATAATTGCCTAGAGATAAAGATGAAAGCTGGGAAGGAGAACGGAAGAAGTGTTTTGGCGCCGTACAGGACGAAGCCGACATAGGCCGAAGGACACCAAGGTCCTCGTCGTCGATGACGACAGCTTTATCAGAGAGGCCTTGGCGCAGTTACTTCAGATCTGGGGATACCAGCCAGAAACGGCTTCGGACGGGATTGAAGCCCTGGAGAAGATGCACTCCTGGCTTCCTAGGGTAGTGATTGTTGATTTACAGATGCCTCGAATGGGGGGCATGGACCTCCTCAAGGCTCTGCAAAATAGGGCGCCCCGCATCAGTTGTATTGTCATAACTGGCGGCGCAGATTCTGAAAAAGCTGCAGAGGCCAGCAGTCTTGGGGCATTCGACTTCATAGAGAAGCCGCTGGACCCGCAAAGACTTCAAATGGACCTGCTCAAATGTCTAGACCATTCCAGTTTTAGTGCCTGAAATCAGCCGGTGAGCTCTGTAGCAGCGGGATCGCGCCGCCGTCCACGGTCCGGCTTTCAGCTTTCTGCCAGGCACGATTCTTTCCGCTCTGTTGACAGACTGTTTCCCGGACCCAATTGAACCCTTGCGGCCGACGAGCTCATCGGAACTCTCGAATCCAGATAGCTTCACCACCGCCTGATTGGCGCTAAGGATTCTCCCTTCCAGGTCATGAGTTCCGAACAAAATGCCGCTGTTCTCCACAAGGTCACGATACCGGTCTTCGCTTTCGCGCAGAGCCTCCTCGGTCAACTTCCGGTCCGGGATGTCGACGCAGGATCCAATATACCCTGAGAAGTCACCCCGCGCCGTGAGTAGCTCCCAATATCGAAAATCCAGCGATACCTGACATCCAGATCATCACCGGAGCCGCATTCGCCATGACACGGAAGCGCTCATCGCTCTCCGCAGACGGTTGAGAGGCAAAAATGTGGGTTTCCGGTTTGGACAGGAAAGGAGAACCGCTTTCCATATGCAGCATTGACAACAGCAGCCATGTGCGTAGTCCTCCACTCGATGCGAGATAACAGATAATGGGGGTCGATTCAGGTTTCGAAGCATCGCAGTGTGCCACCGGTTCTGATCCCCCGGTGAGGGCTGATCATCCTCATGGCCGAAGCGAACCCGTCTCAAATACTGTTTTGCCGGCGTCGTGGGATTTCCAACCCGACACTACCAGCGTGAGAACTGCAATCCCGACGGCCGCGACGAAGGGAATAGCCAGAACCCTTGCGGGGCTCGATTTGGCCAGCAAGCCGCCCACGATCGGGCCGGCCACGCCTCCAACCAGCGCCACCGCCATCGCGGCGCCAAACACAGTCCCGGTCTCGCGGGGAAAACGATCTCCGGCCAGACCCAGGGCGGTGGGAAAGATCGCAGACATTCCAAGACCGATCACGGCGAAGCCGGCGACCATTCCGCTGAAGGTCAGATCACAAGAAACAATCACGGCGCCGGCGATGGTGACGACCGCTGAAACGAGGAGCACATTGCGGCTCGCGGTCCATTTGAGCCATGCTACCGCAAACAGGCGGCCGGCTCCCAACGCAATGCTCAAACCGACGAGCGCCAAATCAGCGCGTTGCGCGGTCTGGTGCAGCAGGTCTCCGGTGAGCTTTCCGGCCCATACAAACATGCTGTTTTCGTTGCCGGATTCGAAGAACAGGAGTATGCCAAAGAGCCACACCAGGGGTTGGTTCAGGACTTTCAGCAGGCTCCCCAGGGGAGTTGCTGAGTGTGCTGGAGCTGGGAATCGCAGCGCCAGAACAAACACAAGCACCATCGCCGAGGCGAGCGCAAGGACATAAAGGACCGTCGGAATCCGTCCCCCAACGAGCGTCATCAACAAGGGCGCGGCGATCGCCCCGAGGCCGAATGAAAATCCAAGCAGGTTCAGAGCGGCGCCCCGTCCGGAGGGGCTCAGGCTGGAGACCAGGGCGTTCGTAGCCGTGTTCAGGATGCCGCCTCCTAAGCCGTAGGCGAGCGCGGCGATAGCCATTGCCGCAAAGCTGGCAAGCGAAGGCATCAAGGCAAGTGCCGTTACGATCAGTGCCAACCCTACAGCCAGGACGGGCTTTGCGCCCTGTTTATCCAGGATGGGTCCAATCAGGATGGTCGCAGCCAGAATTCCGATCAGCGGAAACGAGCCAAGGCTGCCCGCCGCGGCGTCGCTGATCGTGAGGCTGGGAAGCAGCGATCCCATGAGCAACAAAACAGCGCCGAAGACGAACATGCAGGCGTTGATGGTCACGATCAGACTCGTGGGATGAATCGTTCCGGCATCCAGGGTCTTCGGCATGATGCGCAGTCTTGACTCAGAAGGTTGTAGCGACGGTCGGCGCCCCTACGTCGCATCTCAAATTGGACTCGCGGGTACCGCAGCGTGAATCAACAGCATTGACTCTAATGGGCAATCCTCAAAAGAAGGCGGTCTCAAAGTTGAAAGTGGTCAAAGGCAAGCTTGGCGGCGCCCAGCAGTCCGGCGCGGTTTCCCAGGCGGCTGCGGGTGATCCGAACGTGTTTCACGGCCAGCGGTTGCGCCCAGCGTTGCATGGTCGCCCGGGCGGGATCGAGCAGCAGATTCCCGGCAGCAGCCACGCCTCCCCCAATCACAATCATTTCCGGACTAAGAGTGTCCACGAGGTTGGCAAGAGCGAGGCCCAGCCAATGGCCGGCTTGTGCAAACACCTTTTTCGCTCTCGGTTCGCCGCGTCGGGCCATCTTCACCAGCTCGCGCGTGCTGGTGACGCGCTTGAAAATACGCTGCGCCTCGCGCGCCAGACCGGGCCCCGCCACGTGCGACTCCAGGCAACCCACCTCCTGATATGCCGGCAGGAATTGATCGCGCACCGCCATCCAGCCGATGCAGCCGGCGAGTTCTCCATGCCCGCGAATCAGACGCCCGCCACTGATGATTCCGGCGCCAATGCCGGTCCCGATGGCGAGAAAAATCACATCCCGGCAATTTTGGGCGGCCCCTTGCCACGCCTCGCCGGTCACGAAGGCACTGCGGTCGCTTTCGACCAGGACGGGAAGTCTCAGCCGCCGGCTCAGCAGCCGCTTCACCGGCAGGTGTTCCCATCCGGAGATGTTCGGAGCCCAAACGCTTCCATCCGCTTCGGCGAGTCCCGGCACATCGATGCCCAGCGCGCCGATGCCTTTCCCCGGCACTTGCTGCAGCAGGTCCGTGATGGCGGCGATCACCGCCATCCCTCCTTCCGGGGGTGTGGAGGCCACGAGTTGGTGAGTAATCCTGCCGGTGTTCTCAACCCGAGCCACAGCAATCTTGGTACCACCCACGTCAATGGCCAGCACAGAAGGTCTCATAAGTCATCCGGCGAGCCTGACTACCCAAAAGGCGCGTAGGGGCAGACCGTGTGCCTGCCCGTGTTCCGGGATTCATTCTTTCTCGAGGCTGACTGCCCAAATGGCCTCCGGAGGAAGCTTCTCTTGCAGAGTGGCCTCACTTCCCGCCACTTGTAGGGGTACCGTTCGGTTCTCGACTAAATCGTGCGCCGCCTTAGCTTTCCACGGCGGGTGGATGGAAATCCTGGCGTCTGCAGTGTGGTTTCCATGATTGAAAACGAAAACCAATTGCTCCTCGCTGCTCGTCAACCGCCGCACTTCCACTTCAGAACTCCCGTCGCCGGAGACGCCGACCTCCGGCCTGATTCCCGCAGCCTGAGCAAGCGAAACCAGAAGCTGCCGGGCGGAAGAATCCGCGTTTTGCTGGCAGGCAAGTCCGGCAAAGGAGCCGATTAAGACCGCCTTCCCTTTACCGTATTGGTTCTCGACAATCGCCGCATCGCCGCCCGGGAATCGCGCCAGCACCTGCGCCCCGCCGAGGGGTTGGAGGTCCTCTTCGAACGCAGCCGTGATCACGGCCTCGCCGGCTTTGAGTGCGGGCAGGTTCGCGGACGGCTCGATGATGAGGCGCGGCGATTCCTTCGGCCGGATCAGCTTTTCGCGAGCCCCAAACACCTGGTCGAGGCCGAATCCGGGAATCACCGGACTGGCATAGCCCCGCGCATTGTTCCAAGCCAGACGCGCTTCGGCTACCGCCGTTCCTCCCCGGGCAACGTATTGCTTCACCTCTTCGGCCACACTTTGCGAGAGCATCACGGGATAGGGGAGGAACAGGATTTTGTATTGATCCAGGTGATCACGGTGAAGCGCGGCAGGATGGACAAAATCCACGGGAATCTGGTTTTCCCAGAAGGCCCGGTAAACGCCCATGAGTGAGTTCCGCTCGGCGCTACCAAGCTTCGAAAGAGACTGTTGCGTTCCTCCTACCATGTAGGAAAGGCGGTCGTAGAGAATCGCTACCGGGGCGGCCGCGGGATGGGAATGATCAATCTCCCGCGCGTTGCGCTCAATCACCTGCGCTACGCGGCCGGCTGCGCGCGCGCGGCCGGTGAGTGTTCCATCCAGATTGATCAGCCCGTAGCCGTTCGATTCGAAGCCCGAACTCATAGGATACCAGGCGTAGATGGCAATCTCCCGCGCGCCGTGGGCGATCACCTGCCACATCCAGTATTCTTCATCGTGAGGCGTCACCGGATCGGCAATCCTCATGCCGGTCGCTCCCTGGCCCGCCTGGAGCTCGCCGATCCAGAAACCCTTGTTAAAGCTGTGGCCAGCGGAGCGCGTAAAATCCAGCCCCGCCGCCAGCATCAGGTTGGTCCAGGGGTGAGCGGACTCAGAGTGCTTGGGATAAAGTGACGTGCCGAAGAAGTCGGCGTTCGCTGACATCTTCCAATCGTCGGGTTCGCCATAACCATCGGTTGGAGAGGTGAAGAGCCCCGGCGCAGCGGCATGGCTGGTGATGGGATGCGACGCATCGGCGCTGCGGATGGCATCGACCCGCGTTTTCAGATCACCCGCCAGCTTGTCATCAATGAAGGCTCGCCAATCGAGGTAATCCGTGTAGGAAAGGATGGTGGGGAAGCGGGGCGGCTGAACCTGGTCCCAGCTCTCAAACTTCCGGTACCAGGCCACATTGAGTGCGTCAAGGGTCTGATATTTCACTTTCAGCCACATGCGGAATCGTTCCTGGCTGCCCGGACAGAAGCAGAATTCGGGATGGGCGAGATAGGGGAAGTCCGCCCAGTTGATGACGTGCGGCTCACTCCAGACATCCCATCCATAGAGGGCCGGAAAGCGGTTAGCGTCGCGGGAGAGAGTTTGGAGGAATTTCACGATTTCATCGCGGACGCCGGCGTTGTCCATGCAATATCCCGGAGCCGATTGCGATGTGATCACCGCGCCGCTGCGGTCCACGAACCGGCCATCGGGATAACGTTGGCCCACCCAATCGGGCGCTGAATCCGTGTAAATCTGCACGATCACCCGCAATCCACGCTGCCCGGCCAGCTTCATGAGCAGGTCCAGATTCCTGAAATCGAACACGCCTTGTTTCGGCTCCGCTGTGGACCAGTCCACCCAGCATTTGACGGTGTTGAAGCCAACGGCTTTGATCTGGTCCAGGTCCTTGCCCCAGCGCTCGGCGCTCGTTCCGTCCAGCGGCTCCAGCATCGGCGCGCGAGCCTTACCTCCGGTGTACCACACGGCCATCGGAAAGAAAGAGTCTGAAGCCATCGCCGGATTCCGGCCGGGTAAAGGAGCGCTGCTAAGGGGCGCTGCGACCAGCAGGGAAAGTGTGAGAAAAAATGCCGGAAATCGACGCATTCGTGTCCCCTAGAAAGCCGCACCCTACTGAGGATTACCAATTATGGTGACAGCTTTCTCTGGAGCGGCCTTCGGCGCCTGCCCCACTGCAAAGAGGGGAACGCCGAAAAACCAGCGGCCCCTGCCGGGGCAAGCTCCGACCGCCGCTGCAACATTTGGTGTCACTAATTGGCAATCCTCAACGGGTGCGGCTATCACTTCCGGTTCTGGATAAACCTCTCGTACTCCCGGAAAACGGTCTGGTTGTGATCGGCGGGTAAGCCCATGTTGGGAGAAACGAACGTGGGGGGCTTGGCGCCGCTCCTGACCAGACGCTCGCCCGTTTCCGCTACCAGTGCCATGGCGATCGAGACCCCCGCCACCGTGGATCCCGCCGCAAATTTCTCGCGCATTCCCTCGACGCTGACCAGAGCATCCTCCGGTGGAACGCAATTATCAATGCCGATGTCTGAAGCGTCGGCCAATTTCTTGCCGCTGGAATGCGTGGCCTGGGCCTGGCGGTGATTTTGAAGGGAAGAGACGCTGGCCACCGTCAGCCCTCTCTTCTTGGTTTCGATCGCCATTTCCACGGGCGCCGCGTTCAGCCCTCCGTGGGAGAAGATGAGAATGGAGTCGCGAGACTCGAGCTGGTAGCTCTGCAGCACGACGGACACATAGCCTTCGTGCCGTTCCAGCCAGAGGAGTTCCCGGGCGCCGCCCGGACCGACGACGTTGAACCACATCAGACGCGGGTCATAGATAGGAAAGAAACCCACGAAGCTGCCATAGCGCGGGAAGATATCCAGTACGGGAATCACCGAGTGGCCGCTTCCAAAAACGTAGACGCGACCACCCGACTGAATGGAGCGGGCAAAAGCCGCCGCCGCCCGTTCGATCTTTTCTTTCTGCGTTTGCCGGATGGCCGAGATAATTTCCACGGCCTGGTTCAGATAATCATCAACCGCCATGAATGGACACCTCCTGAGAGCTACAAATGAATCGACGGCTTGTCTCTGGTCTCTCAACTCTTGTCGCTGTCTTCAAGAGGCTTTGCTCCATTC
>JBOGKI010000088.1:0-11592 GCA_050745605.1 Terriglobia bacterium
CAGCCTACAATTTTCTGAATAAGAAACTGCCTCGAATGGGCGCCTCCGCCACGTTTGTGCCCTCAGCGCGCATCGAGGATTTCGAAAGCGCCATTCGCCCCAACACTCGCCTGATCTATTTCGAAACGCCGAGCAATCCGGTGCTGGAAATCATCGACATCGCCGGGCTCGCCACGCTTGCTAAATCGAGAGGCATTCCGTTGATGATTGACAACACTTTTGCTTCGCCAGCCTTGCAGCAGCCGCTGAAGTTGGGCGTGACGGTGGTGGTGCATTCGGCCACCAAATACTTGTGCGGCCACGGCGACGCCATGGGTGGCGCCATTGTGGGGCCAAAGGATTACATCTCCTTCCTGATCCATGAAGTGATTCGGGATTTCGGTGGAGTCATCAGCCCGTTCAATGCCTGGCTGATTCTTCGAGGTATGCATACTCTTCACGTTCGGATGCCCGTGCATTGCGCGAACGCGCAGAAGGTGGCGGAGTTTTTGGCTGCCCATCCCAAGGTTGAACGTGTGAATTACCCTGGTCTTCCGCATCATCCGGGTCACGACGTAGCGCGCAAGCAGATGAAGGCTTTTGGCGCCATGATGAGCTTTGAAGCCAAGGGTGGCTATGCAGCCGGCAAGAAAGTAATGGACCGGGTGAAGATTTTCGCCCGTGCTGCAAGCCTGGGAGACACGCGCTCCTTGATTGTCCATTCAGCTTCCACCAGCCATCGAGCCGTGCCGCCGGAGCAGCGCTTGGCGATTGGCATTACGGACGGGCTGGTGCGTCTTTCCATCGGCATTGAGGCGGCAGAGGATCTGATTGCGGACTTGGATCACGCTCTGGCTTTCTGAGTTGGTCCTCCCGGAAGGTCCGCGCCACGGCATTCTGAAACGACAGACTCCGATGTGCCCGGCTTCGGCTTCATGCGCTGGGGCCACGAAAATTCAGAATTTCGCATCATAATCATTGAATGTTTTCAACTTATTGCATCGCCATTCTATGAGGGGATAAATTTCTATTGATGGAAACGAAACCTTTTTTCAATGATAGACGTTGGTGCTTCTACCGGCTGGCAACTCTGGCCGCGGCGATGGTCTTGGCGCCGGCTTGTTTGCTGGCCGATACTGTTCCTGCAATTTCCTCCCCTTGCTTGGGCACGGTTCCCGTCACCAAGTTCCGGCTGCTGGTTGAGCCATCCAAAGGAGGCTCGGGTCTCCCGGTGGAGAAGGTCAATGTTGTTCAACAGGGCGAAATCCTGCGCTACGAGCCCCTCCATCTGCCCAAGGCCATTGAGAAGACCGCGAGGATTGCGATCATCCTGATGCCTGATTCCCATGACCCGAAGAAATCATTTGTCATTCTGGATGCGAAGCCCGCGAAAGGTCCCGCTGAATGGGTGATCCCGACGCGTGTTTCGGCCGTCGGCGCAGTTTTCGGGCCGCGGGGTATGGATGTGAAAAAAGTGAACTCGCTCATGGCGCGCAATCCGGAGCTCCTCGCCCAACTTGAGGACTACGCGCAGCGCACCGCCACCATGGAGGGATTGGTCGCAACACTCTCCGAGTATGAGCAGGCGCCGCCGGGCACAAAGGATCTAAACGCGATGCTGAGTGGCTTTTCCTCGCAATATGGTGTGTCGTTGCCCAAGCTTGATCCCACAGCGCCGGGCAGCCAGCAGGCATCAATTCTCTTGCAGGCGGTCCTGCCCACTCTGTCGCCAAATTCCGCAAGTACGTCTTCTGCAGTCGCGCAGTCTACGAGCCTGGCAACCTCGGTGGCGGCAATGTTTTTCGGCAGCCCCGTGGGTTTGGCGGCGGGCGGCGCCGCTCTCTTTGAGGATTTACACGCCATGGCGTTCCCCAACACCGACTTCCAGCCCGCCTTTACCCAACCCGCGCCGGACAACGGACTGGCTCTTTGCTCCAAGGATCAAACCGCAAAGCCTCGCACTCATCTTGCCTATTTGTGGATGCAGCGAGTTCCGGATGCTGATCCACCCTCTGCCAAGTTGGCTCAGGCAGCTCGCGTTCCCATCGGTTGGAATTCCGATGTCAAAGTGACTTGCAAGACTTCGGCGCAGCTCCGGCTGCTTCCACGGGCACGAGAATGGCGGCTGGTTTCAGACTCGCACTCGACGACGATCCCCGTGAAGGTCACGGTGGGTAATGCTGATGACACACTGGCGCTGGATTTGCGCCACGTGAAGCTTTCACCCGGAACCTATCACCTCGCTGCCGAGTGGGATTGGTCCCCCCTGCCCCTTCAAGGCACGGTCGAGGTTATGCGGTTCGCAAACCTGGAGGCCGTCAAGCTCACTCCGGATTCACAAAATCATTTGATTGCCGGGATCGGTCCGGTTCCCGTGGAATTGAAAGGCGCGGATTTTGAATTCGTGGATAAGCTCGCCATGTTGGAGCCCGGCGAGTTCGCGGGTCCGCCCCGGAGCCTTCCGTTCAAGATTGAAAAATCCGGCCAGGATGGTGCCCTGTTGAAGACGCAGCTTGACACCTCTTCGTTGCGCCCGGGCAAATACCTTCTCACCCTTACCCAGTTGAACGGATCGGCCGGGAAAATACCCATCCAGGTTCTTCCTCCTGCGCCGAAGATTGAGAATCTTCCTCTCCGCGTCAACGTCGGAGAACCGCGCCAGACCGTACTGCTGAAGGGTAGCGGTCTTGATCGCATCGTCGGCTTGCAGAGCGACGGCGCGGTCTGGAAGCTTGCTGCCGTTTCGTCTTCCAGCACGGATCTGGCGCAGCGCCAGGCAACCGTGGAACTTCAGCCAGCCATCCGCGAAGGTGCGTTGCTCGCCGTCAGCATGAGGGTTGAAGGTATGACGGCCCCCGTCAAGGTACCGGGAGCGTTGCGCGTTGCGGGACCACGCACTCGGATTTCAGGCGTCAAGGTTTCATTCCCGGATGGGCAGGATGTAGCCCTGGAGGCGGGCGAGATTCCATCCAGCTCAAACGTCAGCTTTGTCATCAGCACTGCAAATGTGGATTCCCGTCCCGCCGTGGTACTGGCCTGCAGCAATGCCGGGGATACGCGGCGGCCTGTGGCTTTGCATCCCGACGACAATCACGCCGGCGTTGGCCAATTGGATGAAGCAGGGCAGGACTTGCTCTTCCTCTCCGTGAATCCCGGCGCTGTTGGGCAGTCCGGGTGCCTGCTGGAAGCGACGGTCAGCACGGAGTCATCGGGCGCCTCGAAGCCGTTCGACCTTGGCAAGATTGTGCGCCTTCCACAGATCGCCAAATTCGTTCTCACCAGCCACAGACTCAGCGGCTCACGATACGAGGGTATTCTGACTGGCCAGGACTTGCAGATGATTGACGAAGCCGGCTGGAGCGACAAGACGGGGTATCCCATTACGGACATCCCCACGCCGGTGGCAGGAAATCCCGACCTGCAAACACTCAAAATCCAGTTGCCGTGGCCACCTCCGGCGCCGCATGCTCCCGTTTACGTGTGGTTACGGGGCGAGACTCAGGGCCGGATGACCAAGGCCACTTATTGAGTCCCTCCGGTGCATCCGCCCTCCCGCGCCTCCGTTCGCCCCTGGACGCCGGCGTCTCGCCGCGAGCAATTCGACCAAGCGATTCAACCAGCGTAGTATGCCGGAAATGATTTGCCAGTGCGAAGTGGTGGTAGCCACGACGAGTTCGTCTTTCAATTCGTCGTGGGTTTTGCATTTGCCAGGGAAGAGCCCACGGCGAGAAAAACACTCGCCGTGGCGACCCGTGGCCAGGACGAAAGAAATCTAATCCGGTTCACTCCTTTTCAACAGTGCTATAATGGCGATCTTCTAACCGCACGCCCGGCGCTTAGCTTGGCGCGTTGGCGAGTTTGTTGAACCGCTTCCAAGGACTTCGGCGCAGCGTTAAGTAAACCTGATTGTTGATCCCATCGCCAGGAGCTCACCATGACTAGAAAGAGAGACCAAACAGCAGAAGAGCTTAAGAATCTCAAGAACCCAAGCCGGCGGGATTTCTTGAAGGGAGCCGGGGTTACGGTCTCCGGCAGCTTGATCGCGGGCCAATTGGCCCTTGCCTCTCCGCCCGCCGAAAGCCGAAGTGGGATTCTCGGGCCGGGCGAGGTCCCGATCACGCTTCGCGTGAACGGCAAGCCCCGGCAGCTTAAGGTTGAGCCGCGCGTGATGCTGCTCGATGCCCTACGCGACCGGCTGGATGTTACCGGTTCGAAAAAGGTGTGCGACCGCGCCACTTGCGGGGCCTGCACCATGCATCTGGATGGCAAGCCGATTTACGCCTGCACGGTGCTGGCGATTGAGGCCCAGGGACATGACATCACCACCATTGAGGGTCTGGCTCCGGCCGATCAGCTTCATGTGATGAGCGCCTCGTTTGTGGACCATGACGCCCAACAGTGCGGGTTCTGCACTTCAGGGTTCGTGATGGCTTGCGTGGCTTTTCTCAAGAAGCATCCCAACCCCAGCCTGGAGGATGTTGAGAAAGGACTGGGCGGCAATCTCTGCCGCTGTGGAACCTACCACGGAATCCGGCATGCGGTTCTTGAGGCTTCGAAGAAAGTGATGGCTCAGACGGAGGAAAAGATCTATGGCTAACTGCAAATATGACTGGCCGCCAGAAGGTGATCGTCAATTAATCGGCAAGAGCATCTCGCGTATCGATGGCCCCGCCAAATCGAGCGGCCGCGCCAAGTACTCCTATGACGTCCACCTGCCCGGCATGCTCTACGGCAAAAGTGTGCTCTGTCCGTATGCTCACGCGCGAATCAAGTCCGTCGATACTTCGGAGGCGGAGAAGCTCCCAGGTGTCAAGGGCGTGGTGATTGTCCAGAAGCCCGGCGCGGAAATCCAATGGGCCGGCGACGAGGTTGTGGAATTGGTAGCCGTGTCCCAGGAAATCGCGGAAGAGGCGGCAGACAAGGTCAAGGTGGAATATGAGCAACTGCCTTTCCTGGTGAATGAAGCGGATTTGGAAGCCGCCAAGAAAGCGGGACGCACCAAGCCGGCCGCTGAGGTAAAGGTGGGTGACCCGGACAAGGCATTTGCGGACCCTGATGTGGTTATCCATGAAGGATCCTACGGCATTCCGGTCATCACCCACTGCTGCCTGGAGTCGCATGGGCAGGTGGCCCAGTGGGTAGATGATCAGCATCTGAAGGTGTACGCGTCCACCCAAGGCGTTTCCATCCTGCCTGGCCAGTATGCCGAGGGTCTGAATATTCCGGCCAGCAATGTGGAGGTAATCTGCCAGTATATGGGCGGTGGCTTCGGCAGTAAATTCCAGGCAGACCGCTGGGGAATCCAAACGGCCGTGCTCGCCAAGAAAACCGGCAGGCCGATCAAGTATTTGTTGGAGCGCGATCACGAGTTGCAAGTGGCGGGATGCCGGCCCTCCGGCTTTTCACACATCAAGGTCGCGGCCAAAAAAGATGGCACGCTGGTGGCGTGGCAATCCGACACGTGGGGAACGGGCGGCGTGGGCGGTCGGGGCGTCCTTCCCATGCCTTATGTGCTGGAGAACATCCCCAACCGGCTTCGTCGCCACACCTTTGTCAGCGCCAACATCGGGCCGGCCCGCGCCTGGCGGGCGCCCAATCATCCCCAGGCTGCCTTGCTCACCATGTCGGCGATGGATGACTTGGCCGCCAAGCTCAACATGGACCCCATCGAATTCTTCTCCAAGAACGCGGACCTGGCGCCCCCCTATCTCGTCAAGAGTTACCGCGAAGAGCTTCAAAAGGTGGCGGAGCTTGCCGAGTGGAGCAAGTATTGGCACCCGCGAGGCGATAAGACCTCCGGTCACATCAAGCGCGGCCTGGGCGCTTCCATTCACACTTGGGGCGGGCGCGGCCACAACAGCCTCTGTGATGTCACCATTCACCCGGATGGCACGGTGGCCGTAACGCTGGGCAGCCAGGACCTCGGCACCGGCACCCGGACGGTGATCGCCATCTGCGGCGCCGAGACCTTCGGCCTGCCCGTGGAGGCCATCCAGGTGAAGATTGGAGACAGCCATTATCCGCAGTCCGGGCCGTCTGGCGGCAGCACGACGGTGGGCGGCGTTTCAGCCTCGACCCGGCGCGGCTCCGTGGATGCGCGTGACCAACTTTTCGCCATCGTTGCTCCCGGCCTCGGGGTGCCTGCGGACCAACTCGAAGCAGTAGGAGGCAAGATCCAGGCCAAAGGGGATTCATCCAAGAGCCTCACCTGGAAGCAGGCCTGCCGCAAGCTGGGCGTCAAAACCATTCAGGTTCAGGGAAAAAATCCCGGAGCCTGCACGCTCGGATCGAGCGGCGTGGGTGGCGCCCAGGTGGCGGATGTTTCTGTGGACACCGAAACCGGAATCGTTCGCATCAACCGCATGGTCGCGGCTCAGGACTGCGGTCTGGTCCTGGATATGAAGACGGCGGAAAGCCAGGTTTACGGCGCCTTCATCATGGGCATTTGTTACGCGCTCTATGAAGAGAAAATCATGGATAACACCACCGGCCGCATGTTGAATCCCAACATGGAGTTCTACAAGCTGGCCGGCATCGGCGACATTGGTGAGCTGGTGGTCCACATGATGACCGGGCCGGGATACGATGAGCGTGGAGTGATCGGGCTTGGCGAGCCGCCCGTGATTTCACCCGGCGCGGCCATTTCGAACGCCGTGGCCAACGCCATTGGCGTGCGCGTTCCCACTTTGCCGCTTACTCCGGATAAGGTTCTCGCAGCGCTTGAAAAGGGAGGTGTTGCCTGATGGAAGCCTTTGAATATGCAGCGCCGAAAACAACGAAGGAAGCGATCAAGCTGCTGGACCCGGAATGGGGCCATACGGCCATCCTGGCCGGCGGAACAGACCTGATCAGCGGCATGAAAGACGGCGTGATGAACCCCAAGCGCCTGGTCAGCCTGAAGCACGTCAAGGAGCTGCGGGAGATCAGTTACAAGCCGACCTCCGGCTTGCGCGTCGGCGCCATGGCGACGCTGCAGGAGCTGATCGATCATCCTGCGGTAAAGCGTGATTTCCCGGTGCTCATTCAGGCCGCGGAAAACGTGAGAAGTGAGCAACTACGGAACATGGGAACCGTGGGAGGGGAGTTGCTGCAGCGGCCGCGCTGCTGGTATTACCGCCTCGGATACGGGTTGCTGGCCCAGTCCGGGGGCAAGTCGCTGGTGCCCGATGGAGACAACCGCTATCACGCCATTCTTGGCAATTCCGGTCCGGCCTACTTTGTGAGTCCCTCCATGCTCGCGCCCATTCTGATCGCTCTGGGATCAACCGTGGAAATTCGCGGGCCCCAGGGCGCCCGGCGCCTCGACGTTGAGAAGTTATTCGTCACACCGACACAGCCCGGGCAACGGGAGCACGCCGTCAAACCTAATGAAGTTCTGACGGAAATCGTAGTCCCCCACCACACCATGGCCAAGAGCGCCGTCTACGAAGTCCGGCAGAAGCAAGGATTGGACTGGCCGTTGGCGGCGGCCGCGGTGGTGCTGCACATGAACGGTGGTACGGTCAGCGGCGCCCGCGTCGTCCTGGGCCATGTGGCTCCGGTACCGTGGGTTTCTCAGGACGCGGCGGAAGCGCTTCAGGGAAAATCCGTCAGCGAAGGGGTTGCCGCTGCGGCGGGAGCGGCCAGCGTCAAGGGCGCTCATCCGCTCTCGAAGAACGGCTACAAGGTGCAATTGGCCAAAGTGGCCGTGAAGCGGGCCATTCTCGCGGCGACGAAAGGAGAAGCTTAGATGGCACAAATGGCGAATGAACCGGGTGCGATGGTGGCTTATTGCCAGCGCCTGCGATGCAAGGAGATGTTCATCGAAACCGAAGAGCCTTTCAATATGGCCGAGACTGGCAGCGGCATTTATTGGTGTTCCCACACCCAGAATCCGCTCGGACCGGATGGCCAGGTGGCGGACCATGAGAATTGCCGGCCGGGGCGGTCGTGCTACGAAGAAACGTAGGGGCGACCCTTGTGGCCGCCCGGCGCATCGGACCGCCGTCATTTGCGCGCAAGCGGGAATCCAGATTTACGATTGTGAGATGGCTGGCGCAGACCGCGGGTGGCGTGGTACTGAGTCTTCCAGGACAATAGCGTAGCGCAGACCTTGCGACTTTCAAGGTCTGCGGTTCTTAATGTCGGAACAGGTGACAAGCCGCAGAGTTTCTGAAATGAGAGATTGTGAGCTACAGTCTGTACTCGTGAAATGCACGATTCTAAGCTAACCGCGCTCGAGGAGTCCCAAAAGGTGATTGTTTCCCAGATGTCGGACTTGTGAATTCACCCGATAGACCCCTATACTCTGTCCATTGACTTCCTCGCTGCTCCTGAGTGTGCGGCTAGTCCTCAGTGCCATTTCGAAGATGCTCAGGTCCACGTGCCGCTCGGGCCACAACCGTTTACCGACGTACCACAGTTCGGTCGCAAAACCGTGCCACTTCCATAACCCAATTGACTCCTTCCAGCCCGCCACTTCTTTAACACGAATCGCTGTTGCGTTAAGGGAGGAACCGAAACGGCGCGCGAGCGTAAGCAGGTCCTCAATCGATCCGATGCCCGACGTCGAGTTTTTCACTTCGGCCAGGGGCATGAGGAGTTCCGCCGCGAGTATGTCACAGGCGTCTTCGAGGTCCGAAGAAGAGACACAGCGTCTCGCGGTTTTCGCGTGCCCCGGTCGGAGAATCAAGTGTGCCAACTCGTGAGCCAGCGTGAATTTCTGTCTTGCCGGCGGGCTCATGCAGTTTATCTTGATTGTGATGCTCGTCCCGCGCGGAAAAACTCCCCTTCAAATGGAAGCTTCTCCCTCACGACAGAGTTGACACCGAGTTTTCTCGCAACATCCTCGAGCGACTCGCCCGGCTTCTTGTAGCCGCCAACAAGGTGCTGCACGGCCCGAAGTTGGTCAGGCTCGTTCGATCGTTCGCAGATGCTGGCGATGTGCTCGTTTCTTCGTCTGGTCAATCTCGCTCCAACTTAGTGGAGTCAAGCAGAGTCCTAAAATGGTCCTCGCTTGCTCCAAAGTGATGTCGCGCATACCGCAAGCTGCCGACTAACGAACTCGATTCCCCGAGGTGAAGATGCCAGGCGGCAAGTTGCTGTTCGCACGTGAATTTCCCTGCCTTTCCAGCCCGGCGCAGAGTTCGAAAATTCTCTTCCTGTGGATCTCGGTCTGTGCGCAAATCGATAAGAATGATCTTTAGCTCCACGCGTGCCGTAAACTCATGAACTCGCATTGCGACTGCGTAAGCTTTTGCCTGCAGGTAGTATTCTTTCGCCACGCTAGGGCGCCGCAACACCCGATTCGCAAAGTCGCCACGGTGTTCCGCAAGACGAAACAAAAGTTCGCGATCAGGATCGCCGAGACGCTGAATCCGATCGTTCGCCTCAGCGAGAAAGGTCCCGGCCGCTTCGTCGGACTTTGCGCAACATGCCTCTCCCTGGAGAAGAGAGAACTCAGCCCACTCCGGCGTTCCAGCGTACTGCTCTATCTCGAGATGGATTCTTCTAAGATGCTCAAGCGCTAAATTCGGGTCCTGCTGATTGATCAGCGCCCGAGCCAGCTTGAGGATCGAGCGTACCTTCGTGAGGTCTAGCGGCTGGTCCATGAACCCCCTCCTTATGCTAAAGGATAACCCTCCTGCAGAGGAAGTCAAGCGAAAAACACAAGATATGGCAACTAAAGCCGCTGGGACCACCATATATGGTATCAGCCCAGACTGAAGTCGTTGGACAACCCGGCCGCAATCGTTGCCGGTGCCTTGTGCGGCAGCGGATTAAGTCGGCGGGCCTCCGCTGCACAGGAAGTGCCGCGGACCTCAAGAAACGGAGGTCCGCGCTACTCCCTCAGGCCTTATCCCGCGCTCTTGGCATTCTCCTTCCTGAAGAACGGCTGCCACTTCTCCCTCGCCGGTGCCGCCGTCAGCAGGCTCACCACGACCAGTGCGGCGAGCGAGGCCACGATCGCCGGGTAGATCATCGGCGTTGTGAATCCACAAATCTTCCAGACCACTGCCACCGCCGTTCCGGCCACAATTGAGCTCAATCCGCCTGCCGTTGTCGCCCGCTTCCAGAAGAACGCGGCGATGACGGCGGGCGTAATTCCCGCGCCATACACGTCGTAAGCGTAGACCGCCGTCGCCAGAATCGATGGCTGGAAGGCTTGGGCCAGCGCGATGAGGCCAAGCGCCACCACCACCAGTCGCGACAGGATCAGCAGCTTGCGGTCGGTGGAGCGCTTCATCCAGAAGCGCTGGAACAAGTCGTGCACCACGCTGGTGGCGGGCGAGAACAGATAATTGTTACCGGTGGAGACGACTTTGGCGAAGACCGCGCCCAGGAAAATCGCTCCCGCCCAGGCAATCATCCCGTGGCGAGCGACATAAGGGATCAAGCCCCAGGACTGGAGCTTCCCGGATTCGACGACGGGCGCAAACATCACTCCCGCCACAATCGCCAGCAGCACGATGATGGTTTCCAGCACCATCGTCCCGCATACCCAGCCGATCACCGAGCGACGGGCATCCTTCTCGCTCCGCGCCGAAAAGAACTTCTGATAGGTGCTCTGATTGCCGATCATTAGCGTGAAGGTGGGAAAGAAGTAGCCGAAAACTTCGCCCCAGCTCATGGTTCCCTTGAGGGTGAAGTGGCTGGCGGGCAGCGCCGCGTGCACTGCTCCCCAACCGCCCGCTCGCGACACCACGGCGGGAAGCGCCAGCAGGCAGCCCACCGTCACCACGATGCCGATCACCAGATCGACATAGGCGACAGACGACATGCCGGCGAGCGCCGTGAACACGATCACGAACACGGCGAGGATGATGGTGCCGGCGGTTTCGCTGACTCCGAAGGCCAGATTCAAGACGCGGCCGCCGCCCCGGAACTGATAACTGACGATGGCGGTGAAGGAGATGATGATGCAGATGGTTCCCAGTACGCGCGCGACGGGGCTGTAACGGACTTCGAGCAGGTCCGGCACGGTGTATTGCGCAAAGGCGCGGGCGCGGCCGGCAATGAGATAAATCACGATCAGGCCTGCCCACCCTCCCGCCGGCAGCCAGAGTGAAGCCAGCCCCTGGTGATAGGCGAACTCCGCCCCTGCGAAAAGACTGCCCGCGCCAATCCACGAACAGAGCAGCGTGAACACCAGGACGGTCGCGGAAAGTTTGCGGTCTGCCACCATGAAGTCATCGTGGGATCTCAACTGTGTCATGCGGGTGATGCTGGTGATGAGCAGCGCCACGACCACCAGCGTCAGGATCAGCGCATAGATCATCGGGTGTTCCTTTGCAGGATTCGATTTTGAATCGCCGCCAGCGGCTTGGAGCTTGCGACCGTGGCGGCCCTTGCGGCCGCCCGCTTTGGATGGTCGGCTGCGTAGAGGCCGGCTTCAGCCGGGCACGGATTTATCTTCGCGCTTGCCGGGCTAAAGCGCGCCGCTACGATCCGGGCGATGCCATGTCGGGGCGACGGTTGGGGTCGCCCGCTTTGGATACTCGGGCGCGTAGAGGCCGGCTTCAGCCGGGCACGAATTTATCTTCGCGTGTGCCGGGCTAAAGCCCGCCCCTACGATCCGTGCGATGCCATGTCGGGGCGACCCTTGGGTCGCCCAAAAAACGGGCAGGCCAAGGC
>JBOGKI010000089.1:0-11503 GCA_050745605.1 Terriglobia bacterium
CCGCTACAGCAGCCGGTTCCAGACAGACCCCTGAGCCGGGCAATTGCAGCGGGACTTCTGGATCATCTGACTGCAGTGCCTCAGACCCCGGCTGCGCCAGCCGTTTCCCGTTCTGAATCTTTACGGCAAGAAGTTGGGTGGTGACCGTATGGATATTGCGCGGCAATCGACTTGACATACGCATGTGGAGGAGTATAGTCACGAGGTAATAGCTAACACCTTCTGTCGGTGTTTTCAACCGTCGAGATCGATGTTAGTTTCGGCCCACGGCATTTTTTTCACAAACCACAGAAGGAGATTATCATGAACAGAAAAAGTTGGTCCGTCCTGGCGTCGATCACATTCGGCGCGACCTTGATCGCCGGGGCATTTCAGTCGGCAGCAGGGAAGGTTTTGTGCGTGAATCCCCGCGGAACGAAGGGTTGCTATGCCAAAATCGGGCAGGCCGTGGCGGCGGCATCGCCTAATGACACGATCCAGGTGGCAGCCGGTCTCTATAAGGAAGACGTGATCGTGGGTATCCCGCTATCCCTGATTGCAGCAAACCGGGGCGCCGTCATCGACGCCACGGGTCTGCCCAACGGCGTCTACATCGATGGCATGGACAATCCTGGCCTGGTCAATGTCGTGGTGGCGGGATTCACGATCAGGAATGCCAACTTTGAAGGAATTCTTGCGACGAACGCGTCGTCGGTAACGCTCCTCGGCAACAACGTCATGGAGAACGACAAGAGTCTGAATCCCTCGGGTGGTGTTTGTCCCGGCCTGCCTCCCTTCGAGACGGAGGAAGGGTTTGATTGCGGCGAAGGAATTCACCTCTCGGGCGTCGATCACTCAATCGTCGCGAATAACACCTCCGCCAACAATTCCGGCGGGATTTTGCTCAGCGACGACACGGCTGCGACCCACGATATCCTGGTCACCGGCAACTTGGTGCTGAACAATCCCTACGATTGCGGAATTACGCTTGCCTCGCACCCGCCGGCCACGGGTTCATCACCATTTGGCGTTTATCACAACACGATCATTTCGAACGTATCCAATAGAAATGGTCTCGCCGTGGGTGGTGGCGCCGGAATCGGGATTTTCGATTCTGTGCCGGGAGCGGCGAACTATCAGAACGTCGTGAGCAACAACCGGTTGATCGGCAATGGGCTGCCGGGCGTGGCCATGCACAGCCATACCCCGGGCCAAACCCTTACCGATAACGTGATCGTGGGTAATTTCATCATGTCCAACGGCCCGGATAGCGGGGACGCGCAAACTCCCGGCCCCACCGGGATTAATGTCTTCGGCGTCTCACCGGCCACGGGCACTGTGGTCTCGCAGAATACCATCGTCAAGGAGTCGGTCGATGTAGCGGTTAAAACGCCGGCTGCGGTGGATGTCCATCTTAACAATCTCCTGGGCGGCGGGACCGGTGTTGATAACCTCGGCGGTGGCACCAGTAGCGCCACGGAGAATTATTGGGGGTGCCCTGCGGGTCCAGGTGCGAAGGGTTGCAGCAGTGCGGCGGGCCCCGGGGTGCTCTCTGCACCTTGGTTGGTATTGCGGTTCATTGGAGGTGAGTTTTG
Source organism: Terriglobia bacterium (assembly GCA_050745605.1). Taxonomy (GTDB): domain Bacteria; phylum Acidobacteriota; class Terriglobia; order UBA7540; family UBA7540; genus CALCEB01. Next base: position 1,575 of record JBOGKI010000089.1, read on the forward strand.
AACTAATGAACCCGCGTGTGGCGTATCCATGAAAGCCAGGTACCGCAGACCTTCAGCGTCCAGAGGGTCTGCGGCTTTTCCCCGGTGCATCGGACGAGCAGCAGACCCGCGGAGAGGCGGCAATAATTCCACTGCACGGGTCAACGCCACCGGCCCCGAAACCCCTTCAAGCACGGATTGATAGAGCTTGCCGCATTGTCGTAAAATCCAGGCACGGGGCCTCTGTGCACGTCCACGGTCATACGCATTTGCGCTCACGCTCGGTTGCCTTGATCCTCAAGGCCGCGCTCATCATCACCGTCGGTCTGGTGGTTGTAGAATTCGCGGCCGGTACCTGGTCGCACAGCCTCGCCTTGATCAGCGACGGGTGGCACAACCTTTCTGACCTGCCGACGCTGGGCCTCGCCTGGATCGCCCTGTATTTCGAACGCAAACCTCCGAATCCGGAAAAGACTTACGGTTATCAACGCGCCGGCGTGATTGCCGCTTTCGTGAACGCCTTGGGCCTTGCCGTCGTGGCGGCCTTCATCTGCGTGGACGGTTACCATCGCCTGGTTCATCCCCAGGCTGTCTCGGCGCGGGTGATGGTTGAGGTCGGCATTCTGGCGCTGGTCATCAACTCTTTGATCGCGCTGGCGCTCACTCGCGGCCGTCACGATCTGAACCTGCGCGCTCTGTTCATGCATAACCTGGGCGACGCCCTTTCCAACATTGCCATCATAGCCGGCGCCTGGCTGATCCGCGTTACCGGCCAGGTGCTGATTGATCCCGTCATCGCCTTTCTGATCGCCGGAATGATTCTGTGGAGCGCCAAAGGGATTCTGGCGGATTCCACCAACATTCTGCTGGAAAGCCTTCCCAAGGGGATGACGCTGGAGAATGTGGCGCGCGCTATGCTCACGGTGGAAGGGGTGCGAGAGGTTCACGACGTTCACATCTGGAGTCTTGGGTCGCAAACTCATGCTCTTTCCTGTCATGTGCAAATCCTGGACATGCCGACTTCGGAAGCGGAGGTCATTTGCGAAAAGTTACGTGAAGTTCTGGCGCACGAATGCCGCATTACCCACACCACCATTCAGTTTGAGCACACCCACCTGCCCGGCGATTTTCATCGCTACATGCCCGTCGCACCGCCTGCCTCTGGAGTCAAGAAAGAGGAATACTGACGCGGCCGCGCCCCATGCCGGTCGCACCATCGTTACGTCCGGTACGAGGCGTTGATGGTGATGTAATCGTGGGTGAGGTCGCAGGTCCAGACGGCGGCGCAAGATTGGCCCGCATGGAGGTCGATGGTGATCGTCATTTCAGCGCCCTCGAGCTCGCGGCGGGCGGCGTTTTCGTCAAAGCCAGTATCGAGTCCACGACGGCAAAGATAAAGGCGATTGACGCGGATATCAGTCTTGGTGGGATCGAATTTTGCGCCGGAGTATCCCGCCGCGCAAAGAATGCGGCCCCAGTTGGGATCGCTTCCGGCGAGGGCCGTCTTCACCAGCGGTGAATTGGCAACGGCGCGCGCCGCGCGGTCGGCGTCGGTGGCAGTCTTGGCGCCGCGTACTTCGATGGTCACCAGTTTCTTTGCCCCTTCGCCATCGCGCACGATCATGCGCGCGAGCTCCGTTGAAACCTGCGTAAGCCCCTCAAGAAACAGTGACGCGATGCGGCCGGTGGGCGGCACGCGAATGCCCGAAAGCCCGGAAGCCAGCACAAAAACCGTGTCGTTGGTGGAAGTATCGCCATCCACCGTGATGCGGTTGAAAGACGCATCGGCGGCAAGGCGCAAGCAGCGTTGGAGCTGGCGCGGTCGAACCGCGACGTCGGTGGTGATGAACGCCAGCATGGTTGCCATATGCGGATGGATCATCCCGGCCCCCTTGGCGACGCCCGCAATGTTCGCGGTCTTTCCATCGATTCGGGCTCGTAACGCGCAGGACTTGGGAAATGCGTCGGTGGTCATGATGGCGCGGGCAATGGCATCCCCACTTTCCGCGGAAAGGCTGGCGCAAAGCGCCGGCAGAGCATCCTGCACGCGGCGGGCGTCGAGCGGCACGCCGATGACGCCAGTCGAAGCTACCAGCACCTGATTCGTCGCGATCTTGAGCAGCCTCGCCACTTCTTTGGCAGTGGCGAGCGATGCCTTGTAGCCGGCTTTGCCGGCGGCGGCGTTGGCGTTTCCTGCATTCGCCAGCACTACCCGCGCCCAGCCGCGATTTGCCTTCAGATGTTCGCGCGAAAGGAGCACCGGCGCTGCGGCCACCCGGTTGGTGGTGAAGACGCCGGCGGCTGCCGTTTTCTCCGATTCGGAAAAGACCAACGCCACGTCAAGAGCGCCTTGCTGCGTCCTCTTGATGCCGGCTGCGACCGCGGCGGTGCGAAAACCCGCAGGCGTGGCCAGATGGCCGTCAATCTTTTCCCATGTCTTCGACACTGACTTGCCTCGTGCAGTCATCGACGGTAGCAGCGGTCTATGAGTGGTGTATTAAGGTGCTCCCACCCCGTAGGAGTTAAGATAAGGCCCTGGAACTACGGCAAAGCCCGCCTCGGCGGGCGTCATCATATGGCCCACGGCGCAAGCCGTGGGAAGAGAGGAAAGCGCGCACTTCCAAGCCCCGTCAGGGGCGGCATCATGTGGGCCATAATGTCGCCTCTAGCGGGGCTTCAGAGAGGATTTTCGCAACTCCACCCCACGGCTATCGCCGTGGGCCACATGCTATCGCCGCTAGCGCGGCTAAGAACGGCAGCCACATATTTTGTAAAACTCGAAATTCTTAACTCGACACAGGGCTTATGCGCTCTGTACCTTCACCAGCCCTTGCTCTTCTAGCACCTTGCGCAGACGCGGTCGGTTTTCAGCCTTCAGGGGAACCAGCGGCAGGCGGTAGACCTCTTCAATCAAGCCCATCATGGCCAGCGCCGCTTTCACGGGAATGGGGCTGGTCTCGATAAAATTCACCTGCATCAGAGGCAGCAGACGCGCATTGAGCTTTCGGGCTTCATCGTATTTACCCTGAAGCAGCAGAGCCGTGAGCCGCGACATGGGGCCGGGAATCTCATTCGAGGCCACGGAAATCACGCCCAACCCGCCCAGCGCCATCAAGGGAAGAGTGAAGGAGTCATCACCGGAGAGTACCCGGAAGCTTGCATCGACCGCGTTTACCACTTCCATTTGCTGCGTGATGCTGCCCGAGGCTTCCTTGATGCCGATGATGTTCGGAATCTTGGAGAGGCGCGCGACCGTAACCGGCTCAATGTTGGAAGAAGTGCGGCCGGGAACGTTGTAAAGGATCACGGGAACGGTCGAGGCTTCAGCAATCGCCTGGAAGTGCTGGTAGAGCCCTTCCTGCGTGGGTTTGTTGTAATACGGCGCCACGGAGAGGATGGCCTGAACACCGAGCCGGCCCACTTCCTGGGCGGTCGCGGCCACTTTGCGGGTGTTATTCCCGCCCACGCCTGCAACCACGGGCACGCCGCCTCGCACCTCTTCCACCACAATGCGGATGACGCGGAGATACTCTTCGTGCTCGAGCGTGGGCGTCTCACCGGTGGTGCCGCAAGGCACAAGAAAATCGATTCCCTCATTCACCTGGAATTGAGCCAGGCGCCGAAGCGCCGCCTCATCCAGCGAGAGGTCCTGCTTGAACGGCGTCACCAGCGCGGTGCCGCAACCGTGAATTTGAAGCGCCATGCTTCCTCCCATTGCAAGCCCGCGGCCAGGGGTCGCGGCTCTGGCAAAACCCACGGCACAGAAATCGTGCCGTGGCTACGCGGCCATTGACCTCACTGCGCCGCAGGTTTGTCAAAGATCTCCGCAAAGCTGAAGAATCCCTTACGCCAGGCGATCCAACGCGCGGCGTAGAGCGCGCCCTCCGCAAATCCGCGGCGGCTTCGCGCGGTGTGCCTCAAGAGAATTGTATCAGCTTCGGAATCGAAGCCCAGCTCGTGGGTGCCGGGGATGTAACCGGCGCGAACACAGGCCACCGGAATTTCGCGCGCACCCCAAGCCGGTTGCACTTGGCGCTTCAACTCGACGGCTGTCCCTGAAGGCGCGTCCTTCTTGAAGCGATGATGAGCTTCGGTGATGAAGGGTTCATACATCGGGAACTCCGCCACCAGTCCGGCCGCGGTCCGGGCCACGCGGTAAAACAACTGCACGCCAATTGAAAAGTTGGCGGCATAGACCAGTCCGGTTCCGGTTTTCTCAACCCTGGCGCGCGCCTCATCCACCTGGTCATGCCAGCCGGTGGTGCCAACCACCATCGGGCAGCCGAGCGCCGAGACGCGCCGGATGTTTTCCAGCACGCAGGAAGGCGCGGTGAAATCCAGGCAGGCGTCGATGCCCCGGAAGTTCTCCTCGGTGATGCCCTGGCCCTGGTGATTCGAGTGCTGATCCAGGATGAGCTTTACCCGGAATCCGCGCTCCGGGGCAAGCTCCGCGATCGCTTTGCCCATTTTTCCGTGGCCGAGGAGCGCAAGATTGAGGATCGAGGCTTGAGTCAATAGAGCTTCTCTCCACGCGGACGCCGCACCCTGGCCCAATGAGCCCGCCGGCTAATCCAGATATCCTTCGGACTTTATCAGCTCGGCATTGAGCAGCGCCGCGCCCGCTGCGCCGCGAATGGTGTTGTGGGAGAGCGTTGTGTACTTGTATTCGAGCACGGGACAAGCACGTACCCGGCCAATGACCGCCGCCATGCCCCGCTCCGTGTTCACGTCAAACTTGGGCTGGGGACGGTCCGGAGCGTCGAGCACAATCACCGGGTGCTCCGGCGCGGAGGGCAGGTTGCGCTCTTGCGGCAGCGCGCGGAATTTGCGCCACACTTCAATGAGATCATTCACAGAGGCTTTGGCCTTGAGCTTGATGGAGATGGACTCGGTGTGTCCATCCTCCACCGGCACGCGATTGCAATGGGCGCTCACCGCCATTTTCGCCGCTTGAATACGGCCTTCCACGAATTTGCCCAGCAGCTTCTGCGTCTCACGCTCCACTTTCTCTTCTTCGCCGGAAATGTAGGGCACGACGTTGCCCAGAATGTCGAGCGTGGGAACTCCCGGGTAGCCGGCGCCGGAGACGGCCTGCATACTGGTCACCAGAACCTTTTCCAGGCCAAACGCCGCTTCGACCGGAGCCAGTGACATCACCAGGCCGACGGTGGTGCAGTTGGGATTGGTCACGATCATGCCTTGCCAGTTGCGCCGCTTGCGTTGGATGCGGACCAGCTCGAGGTGTCCGGGATTGACCTCCGGGATCACCAGCGGAACGTCCTGCTCCATGCGGTGGTTCGAGGAATTGGAAACCACGGCGTGGCCGGCGTGCGCGAATTCCCTCTCAACGTCGCCCGCCACTTTCGAATCGAGCGAGGAGAACAGCAATTGCGGCGCTCCACCGGGCTTGCACTCGCGAACCGTTAGGCCGCGAACGCTCTTTGGCATCGGCTCGCGCAAGCGCCAGGTGCAGGCTTCGGCGTAGGACTTGCCGGCCGAGCGGTCCGAGGCCGCGACCCATTTCAATTCGAACCAAGGATGGTTCTCAAGCAGGCTCACCAATCGCTGCCCCACCATGCCGGTGGCGCCCAGAATGCCAACTTCTACTTTCTTCATCCGTCGTTCTCCTGCACGGACCGCGAAGCTTGGGCACTGTCAGCGGCGTGGCCAGCGGCGCGTTTCGCAGATCCGGCGGCACGTTTCTTCAGCTCGCGCGCCAGGCGGCAATAGAGATCAACCGCCTCCACCAGGTCCGCCTTGCGGATGCGCTCATGATCCGTGTGGGCCACGTGAATCGAGCCGGGGCCAAGCAGAAAAGGCTCGCCCCATGCCGCGAGTGACGGCAAATCCGTGGTGAACGCCACCACGTCCGTCTGAAAACCATCAAGCTTCTGCATGCGAATCGGCGGCGTTTCCCGCACGAACTCGCATTCGGCGCGGTCGCGCGCGAGAGCTTGAATTTCTTCCTTCATGCGACGCCGGCCATTCTCGTCCGAAACCGTGCGAATGATCACCTGCGCATAGGCTTCGTCGGGGATGACATTGCCCGCCCGGCCACCGGAGATCAGGCCGATATTCAGCGTAGACTGGCCCAGCACGGGGTCCTCGGGAAGCGTTATCCGGCGCACGCCGTTCAGCACGTCGAGCATTTTCTCAATGGCGGATTCGCCAAGGTGGGGATAAGCCGAGTGCGCCATCTTGCCGCGCGCGCGAACATCCACGCGCAGGATGCCTTTTGATCCCAGCGCCAGTTTGTTCCCGGTCGGCTCGCCGTTGATCATGAAGCGCGTGCCGCGCGGCACGCGGTTGGCAGCCGCGGCGCCGTCGCTCGTCACCTCTTCGCCCACGAGATATAACAGGCCGAAGTCTCCAACGCCCTCGTTGCGAAGACGTTCCGCCGCCGTGATCTGGCTGGCCAGAATGCCCTTGGCGTCACAGGAGCCGCGTCCATAGATGAACTCGCCATCCTCCCACGCCGACTGGAAAGGCGGAACCGTATCCAGATGGGTGCTCAAGACGATCTCCGGCTTGCCCCACGTCGCAAAGACGTTGAACCGGCTGGCCGTCACGGGTTGCTTCTCCACCTGGAAGTTGCGAGCCGCAAGATAGTCGTGTACGTAATGGCCGCACTGGGCCTCTTCCCCGGTGACGGAATTGATGTCCACCAGCGCCCGAGTGAGCGCGAAGAGGTCTTCGAATTCCTGCTGCTGATCCATGATCCTGCTGTCAACTTGCTGGAATTTCCCGCTCAAGCTGCCGGATCGGGTTGACCCAAGCCCGGCCCCAGCGTTGGCTCAGATGTTCAAAGCAGATGAGATTCGTGTCAACCCGTGAAAAGCTACTCTGGGGAATCTCGCTCCTTTGTTTTCTATAACATTCAAGCTTCGTTCCTTCAATTCATATCGCGGTGGCCCGGACGCTGGCGACTCACGGGTTAAGCGCGACGCCGGATGTGGTCATCTTCCGGGGGCTCGTCCAAAACTTGCAATTTCCCAGACAAGACGAACGTCACTTGTCATTGGTGAGTTACGGCAATGGCTCATTTTCAGTAAAAAGGCCGATCCTTTGTTTTCATACACATTCAAGCTTCGTTCCTTCAATTTGACATGCAGGCGCGCCGCCTGAATAATCCAAAACATCACATCAAGGGCTATCACTGATCGGCTCACGCACCAGTCGGCACCGACCCGTTGGCCGGGAAAGACGCTACACCGGTGGAGGAGCCACCCGCACCACCTCACTTTCAACATCCGAAAACCCCGATGCTTTGTTTTCATATACATTCAAGCTTCGTTCCCTCAATTTGGCACGGCCAAAGTTACCAGTGGCTCAGCCGGAAGGCCGCATCCGGGTGACACAACAGCGGTCCTCTGGCCATTCTACCGAAGGTCGGGGCGAGACGGGTGAAAAAAGAGGTCTGTATAAAAGCGATGCACTGTATACGAAATGGGCTGGAGCATAAAGCAGCGCGAAAAGTTGGGAGTGTCCTATGAGTGGCTTCCGTTGTGTTTCACCAACTTTTCGACGACATCAATCAGCACATCCAGGCGGCGGTCGGTGTGAGCTTGGGATTCAGTGAGCTCTCGGATGCGGCGGTCAGTCTCCTCACCGTGACGGGCGAGCGAAAGGCATACATCCACCAGTTGGCCAATCCTCTGCCGGTTCTCATCCGCGAACCTTGCAGTCTCGGCCTGCTGGGCTGCTACTTCGGCATGTTTGGCTTCAATGGCCCGCAGATCGGCCCAGAACTGGGCCTGCTGTTCGGCCATGAACTGCTTCCAGCCTTCGAGATCGTTGGGCATGGAAGAATTGTAGCATGGAAAAGAAGGTCAGCGACCTACGCGGAGCGCGCGCGACGCAGGGTTTCCGTAGAGGCCGCCGGGTTCAGTGGGGCAGGATTTTGGCATTACCAGCCGTATACCGCCGCCCCAACCTGCCACCCCTTCGCTGCGCTCAGGGCAAGCTCTGAAGGGCGCCGCTACGTCCCGCCTACCGCCTACTGTTTTTCGCGCTCCCTGCTTTCCAGCGCCAGCCGGATGACTTCCGCCAGGTGCAAGGCGCGGCGTCCGGTGCCTTGGACAATCTGTTCGCGGCAACTGTAGCCGTCGGCAATGATGAGCGTCTGTGCCGAAGCGGCTCGTACCGCAGGCAACAAAGCGTTCTCCCCGGCCTTCGTTGACACTGCGTAGTGTTCGCGCTCGAAGCCGAAGCTCCCCGCCATGCCACAGCAACTCGACTCTGGCTGCTCCACCGCCACTCCTAGACTTTCAAGCAGCCGCAAGTCATCGCCAAGGCCCATCAACGATTTCTGATGGCAATGGCCGTGATAGATCGCCTTGCGGCGCAGAGGCGGGCACGTGAAGCCTGGAGCATTCTTGCTGAGAAATTCGGCAAGCAGGAAAGTCTGGGTGGAAAGTTTCCGGGCAATCGGGTCGCCGGGAAAAAGGTTGAGCAGCTCATCGCGAAACACTGAAACGCAAGCCGGCTCCAACCCCACCACGGGCGTGTCCGCGTCTATAAACCAACGCATTGCCGCGAGGACATCGGCCAGCGACCTGCGAGCGCGATCCAGCATCCCAAAATCGTAAAGCGGCCGCCCGCAGCACAGCGGATCTGCCGGAACGATGGGTTGAAATCCGGCGGCTTCGAGCACCTCGACGGCGGCAATGGCCACTTGCGGGGTCAGGTAGTTGTTGAACGTGTCCGTCCACAAGATCACGGGTGGCCCTTGCGGGTTCTTCTTCGACCGGCTTCGCCACCACTTGCGGAATGAAGGCGAGGCGAAACGTGGGACTTGCCGCTCGGGAGCCATACCGCTCGCCCACTTGGCTATTCTCCGTAAGCCGGGCGTTTGAGTGAATAGGTTGGCAATCGGCGCAACCGGGGCAATGAACCTTGCCCAGGTTGAAATCCGCCCAAACGCGTAGGCGGAGCGAGGACGCCACCGGCCTTCATAATAGTGCGAGATGAACTCAGCCTTGTAGCTCGCCATATCCACGTTCACCGGGCATTCGGTCTTGCAGGCTTTGCAGGCCAGGCACAGATCCAGCGCCTCCTTCACATGCTCATCGCGCCAGCCCGCCGTGATGACTTCTCCTTGGAGCATCTCAAACAGCAGCCGAGCGCGGCCCCGCGTGGAGTGCATCTCCTCGCCGGTGGCCCGGTAACTGGGGCACATGGCGCCGCCCGAAGCGTGACGGCATTTGCCAAACCCCACACAGCGCATGGATGCTTCGGCAAAGCTCCCGTGATCCTCGGGAAACTTGAAGCGCGTTCCAACCTCCGTGAGGGAAAACCCTGCGCCCAGCCGCAGATTTTCGTCCACGCGATACGGATCCACCAATTTGCCCGGATTCATGCGGCCTTCCGGATCCCAGATCGCCTTGAATTTGCGGAAGGCGGTGACCAGCTCCTCGCCGAACATTGTGGGGTAGAGTTCGGCGCGCGACTGGCCGTCTCCGTGCTCGCCGGAAAGCGATCCGCCGTAACGTGCCGCCAGCCTCGCAGCCTCCCCCAGGAATCGCCGGAAGGTGCGGATGCCGTCCTCCGTCTTCAGGTCAAAATTGATGCGAATGTGCACACATCCTTGACCGAAATGTCCATAAAGCGAGCCGCGGTATTGAAATCGAGTGAGCAAGGCGCGAAGGTCCCGCAGATAGGGGCCAAGCACTTCGGGGGCAACGGCCGAGTCCTCCCATCCCGCCCAGTAATCCTGGCCAGACTCGTCTTTGGAGGTAGCGGCCAGACCCGCTTCACGGACTTGCCAAATGCTTCGCGCCAGCTTGGGATCATCCAACAGCTTCAGGTGCGGCGCGCCGGGCCTACCCTCCAGCGCCGCCATCAGCGCTTGAGCCTTATCATTCGCTTCCTCGCGAGTCGCGCCGCCAAATTCCGCGAAGAGCCAGCTCCCGCCTTCGGGCAGCAGTTCAATCTCCGCACCGTACATGCTG
>JBOGKI010000090.1:0-11497 GCA_050745605.1 Terriglobia bacterium
CCGCAAAGCGGGGACCGCTGGTTTTTCGGCGTCCCGCCGTAGGGGCAGGGCTTGCCCTGCCCCAGGGTGCCGCAAGCGGCACCCCCAACGCCATTTTCATGCACCGTGGCGAGCCGAAAGCCCATGAAATCTGCGCTCAAAATGGCAGCCAAAAAATACCCTTTCTGGAACCGGTCGGGAGCTATCGTCGGAGACGATTCTTACTCTTCACCCGCCGGGTCCGCCCCAGGACCAGAAGTGCGGCGCAGCAGCCACGGCAAAGGCGCTCCGAGCAACACCAGCTTAGCGATGTCGCAGATGACGAATGGATAAAATCCCAGCGCCAGCGCCTTGCCCACCGAACCACCCCAGACCGCCCACAGCCACGTGACTCCCAAGGCCAGGATTACCACGTCTGAGGCAATCAAGGCTACCACCAGTGTCCAGGTTTTGCGGCTGGCGCCCTGCTCGACGCACCAGCCCAGCAACGCGGCCGCAATCGGAAAGCTGAGCAGGTAGCCTCCATCTGAGGCCAGCAAGTGAGGGAGGGAAGCTGTTCCCCCCGCGAACACCGGCAGTCCCGCTACGCCCAAAGCAAGGTAGAGAATCTGGGAAAGAAACCCCCGGCGGCTGCCGAGCACAGCCCCGCTGGCAAGCACGCCAAGTGTCTGCCCTGTAAGAGGCACGGGAGTGAACGGCAGGCGAACATAAAATTGAGCCAGAACTGCGGTGAGCAGCGCAAAACCCGAAACCCAGAGGGCATCCCGCAGGAGGCTGTCGGCCGAAGCGAAGTGATCAACCAGAACGTTCGATGATGCGCGCCCCATTGCCCTCCTCAGTTTCCTTTTTGATACGACTCGATTTGCCAAAAGGCATAACCGGACTGTGAATTTCCAAGGTGATCCTGAATCAGCTTTGCTTGAGCCGCAAACTCCCGTCACGTTCGCAGCGATTTTGCATTATATATCAACTCGCGAGCAGCATGTGACGCTACCCAACGGGCGGTACTGGATCAGTTTGGCTTCTGTAGCGGCGGTCGGCGCCTGCCCCGCTGCAAAGCGGGGACCGCCGTTGTTGATTCCACATCGTTTTCGGCGCTCATAGAGCGCCGCTACAGCAAACTGTACCACTACCCAACGGGCGGGCAGCAGGCCAACTTGGCCTCGTAGCGGCGAGCTCATCTCGGCAAATGGTGGCATCCAACCGCCTCTCGGTGAAGCTGACCCGTTACCCGAAGTGCAGGGTGCCAAGCGTCATTCATATCGGAGCGCCACCACCGGATCGACCTTCGCGGCGCGGCGGGCGGGAATGTAACTGGCCGCCAGCGCCACCATAATGAGCACCAGCGAGACCACGATGAAGGTGAGCGCGTCCGTGGGCTTCACGCCGTAGAGCAAGCTAGCCATGAGCCGCGTCAAGCCGAGCGCCGCAATAATGCCGATGGCCACGCCCGTCAACACCAGAATCAATCCCTGTCCGACCACGAGCCGAAGGACATCGCTCTTTTGCGCGCCCAGCGCCATGCGGATTCCGACCTCGTGCGTCCGCTGGCTGACAGCGTAGGAAATTACGCCGTAGATGCCAACTGCGGCGAGCAACAGCGCCAGCGCCCCGAACACGCTCATGAGAGTCATCAAGAGACGCTGAAGAGCTACTGAAGTCGAGAGAACCTCGCCCATGGATTGGACATGACCGATGGGAATATTCGGGTCGGCATCACGAACTGCGTTTTCTACCGCGCGGCTGAGGATGAGCGGCTTCACGGTGGTTCGCAGCAGGACAGAGGTCGGAAACCATCCTTGAAAGAGTTGATCGGTGTCATAAGACGCTTGCGCTATCGGAACGAAGAATGTGGGCGGGGCAAGCTCGTTCAAGCTTGACCTCACGTCGCCCGTCACGCCCACAACATCCAGTTCATCGTGGTCCAGGGTGAGGTGATGGCCGATGGGATTTTGCTGGTGGAAGTACTGGCGCGCGAACGCCGCATTGATAATCGTGACCTTCGCGGAGCCTGGCGAGTCCGCGGGCGTGAACGACCTCCCTGCAAGCAGCGGAACACCCAAGGTGCTGAAGTAGCCCGGCGTAATCTCGCGATAATCGACAGAAGGAAACTGTAGACTTCCCCCAATCCGCAATCCAGGATTCACATTGCCGCCGCGCTCGAGCGGCAACCCTGCGGCTACGATCGCGGCGTTCCGGACACCTGGAATCGCCTCGATGCGTCTCACGAGTTCCCGGTAGAAGCCGGCGAGGGCGGGAGTGGAGTGGTATTTCGAGCTCGTGGTCCAGATCGGGAGCGTTAGCATCTGACGCGGGTCAAAGCCAGGATTGGTGCGGAGCAGACTGGCGAAAGTCCTGATCAGCAGACCGGACCCGACCAGGAGAATCAGTGACAGCGCGATCTCTGCGGAAACCATGCCCGCGCTCAGTCGGCGGCGGCGAAGGCTGAAGCTTGCCCGTCCTTCGCCTTCCTTGAGCGATTCATTCAGATTGGTGCGCGAGGCCTGGAAAGCCGGAGCCAGCCCGAAGAGGATTCCGGTAAGCATCGCGACTCCGCCCGTAAAGATCAGCGCCCATCCGTTGAGCGCGACCTGCTGGGCGCGCGGCAGAGCATCCGGAGCGAGCGCCAGAAGAGAATGCAGCCCCCAGAAAGCCACCAGCAATCCCAAAGCCGCGCCGAAAAGCGCCAGGAGCACGCTTTCCGTCAGAAGCTGGCGGAAGATGCGCGCCCGGCCGGCTCCCAGCGCGGTTCGCAGGGCGATTTCGCGGTTCCTCGCCGCGGTGCGCGCCAGCAACAGATTTGCCACGTTGACGCAGGCGATGAGCAGGACGAACCCGATCGCGCCGAAAAGCACCAGCAGTGGAGCGCGAACGTCCTGCGAGATGACGTAGCGGTAGGGGGCGGCCGTGAAGCTTATCAGTTTTCGATCCCGTTCGGGAATCCACTGGTAAAACTGTTCCGAAAACGGCTGCGCCAGACTCCCCAGGAAACTGCTGGCGCGCTTGCCGGAGACGTCCTGCCTCAGCCGCGCGATCACATCGTAGTTTTGCCCGCCTCCGATGCTTTCTCGCACCTGCCCAATCGTCGTCCATAACGCGACCGGAGGAATGCTGGCAAATCCGGCCGGCATCACGCCGATGACGGTGTAAGGAGCGCCGTCTAGCAGAACGATCCGACCGATGGCGCCCGGGTCGCCAGTGAAATGCTCTTTCCAGAGGCCATAGCTCAGAACGGCGACGTTAGGGCCGCCAAGCCGGTCTTCCTCGGCGCTGAAGCGGCGGCCAAGAAATGGTTGAACACCGTAGACGTCGAAGTATTGCGAAGAGACGCGCAAGGCGTCGATGCGTTCGGGCCGTCCCGCCCCGACCAGGTTGAAACCTACGCCTGTGGAGGCGGCAATAGCCTGAAACGGCTTGCTGTGATCCTTCCAGAAATCAAAGGCGCTCGCCGTAAAGTTCGCGTCGTCCACCTGGCCGCGGTAGGTGCGCGCAATCTTGACCAACCGCTCGGGATGCGGATAAGGCAGCGGCCGCAGCAGCACGCCGTAAACCACGCTGAACATCGCGGTATTGGCGCCGATCCCGAGCGCCAGCGTAATGATGGCCACCGCCGTGAAGCCGGGATTCTTCCTCAACATCCGCAGGCCGAACTTCACATCCTGAACAAAGTTTCCCATAAGAGCGCTCCTTGGCACGTTATTCGCAAATGGCGCTCTGAAAGTTCCCGGCTTCTACTCGCGCTCCCGAGGTTGTGACGTTCTCAAATGCCTCAAAGTAAGCAAGGAAGGGACTTCGCCGGGCGGCAGCGCGGCTTGAGGTCTTGCGGATGGATGGACTGGAACGGATCGGGGGACCGGGAAGCATCAGCGCCACAGCCTCCGTGGCAGGCTCTTGAATGAAGTAGCGCCGCCGTCTCGGCGGCAGCGGCTCGACGGAAAGCCATGGCGCCCGACACGCCAAAGGCGGCATGGCAGAGCCATCCCATCTACGCCTTCAACCAGGCGTTCACGGGTACGTCTTTGGGGTTCTTGGGCTTGTAGGGCCAGGTGATCTTCTTGCCCTGTCCGGCGGATTCGTAAGCGGCGTAAATGATCTCCAGCGTTGCCAGGCCATCGTCGCCATTTTCGCTTGGATCTTTGTTATCCAAGATCGACTGAACAAAGTGGCGCATCTCGTGAGGGAAGCCATAGAGGTGGGCTTCCTCGAAGACGGTGAACGTCCAGCCTTTGGTGTCACCCGCTTTTTCGACAGCGTAGCCGTAACCTTTGCCGCTATAAGTCTCCATCGAGCTGCCGTGCAGAAGGTCGCAAAGGACCACGCCCTCCGTGCCGTAAAGCTCAATGCGGTCATCCATGCCGCCCTGCTTGGCCCAGCTATTCTCAATCACGGCGATGCCGCCGCCTTCAAATTCGAGGACCAGGATGGAATTATCCTCGCCCAGTGTGCGCTCGGTGTGGTAAACGCGCTGGCAGTGGGCGTAGATGCTCTTGGGCTTAGCTTTGCCGAACATCCAGCGCGCCCACTCGATGCCGTGGCAGCCCATGTCCATAATGGCGCCGCCCCCGGAGCGGTGAATGTCGTAGAACCAATCGGAATGCGGCCCGGAATGTTTTTCACCTTGCTTAATCATGTAAACCTTGCCGATGGCGCCTTCGTCCGCCAGCTTCTTGGCGCGCGCATACTTCGGCGAGAAGCAGATGGTTTCGGCGTAAGCCAGCTTCACTTTATGTTTGCGGCACGCCTCCACCATGGCCTTGCCGTCTGCATAGGTGTGGGCGAGCGGCTTTTCCAGGATGACGTGCTTCCCGGCTTTGGCCGCGGCCTCCACGACGACCCGGTGCAGGTCGTTGGGAATACCTACGACAATCGCGTCAATATCCTTGCGCGCGACGATCTTGCGGTAATCCGTGGCAGTTTGCGGGATGTGCCATTTGCGAGCGAACGCTTCGACGTGCGCGGCATGGGGCGAGCAAGCAGCCAGCACCACGGCTTCCGGCACTTCCTGCAGCGCCTCGGCGTGAATGTTCGAGGAAAACGCTGAACCGATGATGGCTAGACGCAGTTTATCCAAAGCGAACACCTCTCGTGAAATAGCTTCCAGCTTTTGGCGGTCAGCACTCAGCCGGCAGCTTTCAGCCCACAGCGGCCCCTGTGGCGGCGGTCAGAGTCTACCCTGGCAGGGACCGCCGTTCAGTATTTCTATCCTAAGCCGATTCTACGGAACGTCAGAGCGTGGAACGTAACCCAATCAGGCTATCAGCAGCCAGCCCATCCGTTTCAGTCTCTCGAACTGACCACGAGCAGCTTCGCTGAGAAAAGCTTCGGAGCATGTCATTCTGAGCAGAGCGAAGAATCGCTGTCATTTGTTGCCAATGAAATACAGGGATGCTTCGCGGAGTTTACCCTGAGCGAAGCCGAAGGGCTCAGCATGACAGTCCGGGATTTCTCAGTAACCTGCTCAGCGCTGATTGCGGAAAGCTTCTTTACTTCTTCTTCTCGCTATTCAGGGAGCGGATGTAATCCTTCAGAGCTTCGATCTGGGCGTCGTCCAATTGGTTACCGAAGGCCATCATCGCCGTGCCCTTCTTGCCGTTCTTAATGGTGTCCATGATCTGCTGGTCGGTCACGGACGCCTGCCATTTGGGACTCGTGAAATCGGGGGTTTTGATCGCAGGGTAGCCTTTGCCATCCGGCCCGTGGCACATGGAGCACTTGCCCTTAAACAGAGCCTCGCCGTCAGGCTTCGCGGCCGACTGGGCCCGGGAGGTGGATAGAAAAACCATGCCGGTCATCAATAGCACCGCCAACAGAATTGCGAATTTAGTCAGCTTCATGGTCGATTTTTCCTCAACTTTGATGTTCCGGGTGCTTGCACGCGCCCGGAAATTCGGTATGGTAGTTCGCCCCGTCGTAGTGCAGCTCCTGGATGCTTCCGATCTCGGATGAATAGTAGGCGAAAATGGTCCAACCTTTTAACTCATCGAAGAACCGGACTCCCGTCTTGTCCTCCGGATTTTTATTCTTCGGATCCGCTAGCGGCTCAAGCAGCGCCGTCTGCTGCTCCGTGGTGAGATCGATAAAGGGCTTGCCGTGCGTCTTCAAAGCCCTGCCGTCGATCCACGACAGGCCCTCCAGAACTTCCTTCTGCCGGTCGGATTCTGATTCGTTTAGCACCAAGTCAAAGTAGCGGTTCACCTGCGCCGCCTTGGCGCCGGGAGTGTCCGTGGCAGGAATAATGAGTTCGGTGAGAGCAATCACGGTTTCGTTCTGGTGCGGGTCAAAAAACAGCGGCTTCCATTCCGCGTCCGGGACCGCCGGCATCGAAGCAACGGCCGGGGCGTCCGCCATTCCCACTATGTGAGACATGGCGCTCGCCTGGCCCAGAATCGGGAAGGCAGTGATGGCTCCGGCGCCAACAGCGAATTTGCGGAAGGCCTCGCGGCGGCTGGGATTCTTAAGATCGCGGTTTTCGCTCATGAGTTCACCTGGTTTGGCCTCGATGGCCTCAGTGCCCTGAGATGCCTGAAGAAAAATCCTGCAGAGTCAAGCCAAACGGGGATGTTACAGGCTGGGCATTCAAAAATCAAGCGTCAAGATGGAGCGCCCGAGATTGCAACACAACACGCCGGAACCACGGCGATTCGTATTTTCAAATTTTGCCGCAACATTTGAGCGGAGCAGGTGTTTAATATTCAGCACGAGGTTTTTGCGGAACCGGAATCCGAGCGGCGGCCAGGCGGTTTGAAGCGGGCGCCAAGATCGCACCCATCGCAGAGCGATGTGCGCGCTAGCCAGCGTCCGTCGATGTAGGCGCCGGCCAGCGCACGCGGGGGAAATGCCCAAATTACTGGGGGGCGAAGTCCCCTGACTAAGCTTAAAGGGGGCGGTTATGGTCAGGAAATCAGTTCTGGAAGTCCATTCATCTCTCTTCTCTTCGCTTGTCATCCTTGCCAGTTTATTTGCAGCGTACGTTCTGTGGACTCCGTGCGCCACGGCGCAGAATTATGTC
This sequence comes from Terriglobia bacterium, assembly GCA_050745605.1. GTDB lineage: Bacteria > Acidobacteriota > Terriglobia > UBA7540 > UBA7540 > CALCEB01. The sequence goes on from JBOGKI010000090.1 coordinate 6,989, forward strand.
TATGGGGTTACGAGCTACCCGGTCGGTAACGGACCGGATGCTGTCGTAGCGGCCGACTTCAATCACGACGGCCAGCTTGACATTGCCGTAGCCAACTCCGGCGACAACACCGTCACCGTGTTCCTAAGCCAGCCAAACGGCACCCTGGCAGCCGGCGTGACCTACGACGTGGAAAACTACCCGAACGCTATCGTGGCGGCCGACTTCAACGGCGACGGCTATCCCGACTTGGCGGTCCTTAATGAGAACGCCGACAACGTGTCCGTCCTGATAAACAACGGTGACGGAACGTTTCAGGGCGCCGTAAATTATCAGGTTGGAGCAACGCCGTTCGCAATTGTGGCGGCAGATTTCAATGGCGACCAGAAGATGGATCTCGCAGTGACCAACTTTCGCGACAACACCGTCTCGGTTCTGCTGGGCAACGGTGATGGAACGTTCCAAACTCAAGTCGTTACCCAGGTGGGAAACGCACCGGTGGCGCTTGCAACCGGCGATCTCGATAATGATGGCAAGCCCGATTTGGTTGTCGCGTACGGTTTCGAGAGCTACGTTACAGCCCTCCTTTCCAATGGTGACGGGACATTCACTCGTAAGGATTCGCCCTCCGGACCTGGCGCCCCTTCTAGTCTGTCCGTAGGGGATTTCAACAACGACGGAAATCTCGATGTCGTCGTGGTGTACGGCCTAAGCAAGGGCAACTCCGGAGCAACCCTATTGGGAAATGGAGACGGCACATTCCGGGGTCCAATACTTCTGCCGTCGGGTGCAGGGGGAATCAGCCAGGGTGCAGCCGATATCAATCATGATGGCAAACTAGATCTGGTTGTCAGCCAGCAAGAAGGTGGTACGTTTGTGACGCTCTTCGGAAATGGCGACGGCACATTCCAGAATCCGATTACCGCATACGTTGCCGCCAACGACACAGGGCCTGCCATGGTGCTTGCCGACTTGAATGGGGATGGGCAACCGGACTTGGTCACTGTGGTGAACTCGACGGCCCCACGAGTAAACGTGTTGCTGGGAAATCCCAGCGGAATCTTCTCGAACGCTGAAGGCGTTTCATTGGGTGTCGATCTTACGCCTGCGGCTGCTGTAGCTGCAGATTTCAACGGCGATGGTAAGCCAGACGTGGCCGTCGAGCTGAACCCTTCGCAGAACCAGCAGGGTTCAGGGGCTATCGCCGTCCTGCTTAGCAACGGGGACGGAACATTCCAGCCGGCCAAGGTCACGAACCTGACGAGCAGCAATATCACAACACTCGTAGCGGGAGACTTCAACGGCGACGGCAAGATGGATTTGGCGGGAGCGACGGGCATATTCGGAGGTCCGAGCCTGTCGGTTTTTCTCGGCAACGGGGACGGAACATTCCAACCGGCAGTGATCACCAATCTTCCCTACTCGCCGGCGCCCATGGCTTCTGGCGACTTCAATGGAGATGGCAAGACAGACCTCGCCACCAGCACGCTAGATCGAAACAACGATTTTGCGATTCGGATTGACCTCAGTAATGGCGATGGGACTTTCACCCCGGGCGCGGTATACGACATCGGCCAGTCGCTCATCTCGGCGGTGGCCGCGAGTGACCTTAACAACGACGGAAAGCTTGATCTTGTGGTGGCGTCGGGAAGTACGGTCTACGTGTTTCTAGGCCTTGGAGGGGGCCTATTTACCGAAGTGATGCCGCCCAATAGCCTCAACTTCCAGCCTGAGGCCATGGCGGTCGCGGACTTCAACGGTGACGGCATTCCCGACGTGGCCGTGGCTGGGCAGGGCCAAATTGCTATTCTCCTCGGCAACGGAAACGGAACCTTCCAGGCCCCCCAATACACCGAGGCCGGAATCGATTTCCCGACGTTGCTCGCCGGTGATTTCGATCACGATGGAAAGATGGACCTGATCGGCGGGGGAAGTGGAGCGGCAACTCTATTCCTAGGCAATGCCAGCGGCGGCTTCGCTGTCTCCAGTGCGTTCAACGAAGGGGGACCGCTGGTCACCGAGGACTTCAATTCGGATGGAACACCCGACCTGGCAATCGCGGGAGCCTTGGTCGGGGCACCGAGCAACAACGCGTCCACCGTGGTCCTTCTGAGTGCGCCGACGGCGAACCTGGCGCCCTCGCCTTTGAATTTTGGTCAAGTGAGCGTGGGCCAGTCAGGACCTCCGCAAGAGGTTACGCTCACTAATCTGGGCACTGTCCCAATGTCCAACTTTGGTTTTTCCACCACCGGCGATTTCTCTCAAACCAACACCTGCACGTCATCGCTCTCGGTTTCCGCGCAGTGCCAGATTGACGTGACCTTCACGCCCACCGCGCCCGGATTGCGATCGGGATCGGTGGTGATCGCCGACACCGCTCTACCCAACCCCCAAGTGGTGGGATTGTCGGGTACGGGCGAAGCCTCCAGCGTCAGCTTTTCGCCCACCAATTTGAACTTCAACGTGCAGGAAGTTGGCACCAACAGCGCGCCGCAGACGGTGACCTTGACCAACACCGGCAATCAACCGTTGGTAGTTACGAGCGTGACGGCCAGCGCCAAGTACAGCGAGACCAACACCTGCATAGCTACGCCCATCCAGCCCAACGCCAAATGCACGATCACGGTAACGTTCTCGCCCACCGCGCCGGGCCCGCTCAACGGCACTATCACCGTTACCGATAACGCCAACAATCAGGCCGGCAGCCAGCAGACCGTGCCACTGTCCGGCACGGGTTCGACCACGGCGGTCTATCTGTCCACGGGCAGCCTGGCATTTGGATCGCAGAGCATCGGCACGGTCAGTCCGCCCCAACCCGTGACGCTAACCAACGTCGGGACGACGCCGGTGACGATCTCCTCAATCACGGCCAGCGCCAATTTCTCCGAGACTAACAACTGCAACGCGCCGCTGAGGGCAGGAGGATTTTGCACGGTTGAGGTGAGCTTCGCTCCGGCAGCGCCAGGAACGCTGAACGGCACGTTGACTGTCGCCTTCAATGCGCCGGGCAGCCCGGAGACCGTGGCCCTTTCGGGCACGGGGACGGGACCGGTGGCGAGCCTCTCCGCCACCTCCGTCACGTTCCCGGGACAACTCGTGGATACCAGGAGCGTGGCGTCCCACGTCACGCTGACCAACACCGGGACCACTCCGCTGACGATCACCAGCATTGCCACCACCGGGGACTACAGCGAAAACAATCGATGCCCGAAGACGCTGAATGTCAACCAGAACTGCGTGATCAACGTGGCGTTCACGCCCACGCAGGGCGGTACTCGCACCGGTACCATGAACATCACCGACAATGCCAAGGGAAGCCCACAGAAGGTGGCGCTGACCGGTACAGGGCAGGACTTCACCTTGGCAATCGCCAGCGGATCATCCACATCACAGAGCGTCTCGCCGGGCGGGACGGCCACCTATATGCTGGACACAAGCGGACTGGGCGGGCTGAAGGCGACAGTATCATTTACCTGCGCCGGGGCGCCGGCGAAGTCCACCTGCTCGGTATCACCCACCACGTCGACGCCGGGAAGCACCGCCACGGCCGTGACGGTGACGGTGACGACCCAGGCAGCATCGATGGCGGGGCCGTGGTTCGAAGAGACGTTGCGGCCGCTGAACGGGACAAACACGAAGCTGATGCTGCTGGCGCTTGTGGGGATGCTGCTGCTGCTGGCGGGCTTGTGGCTTGGAGGCCACGAAAAGCCCACAGCGGCCCGTTTGTTCACGCAAAAGAGGGCGTGCCGTGGCTACCGGATTCGGCTGATCGCTTTGCCGGCGCTGCTGCTGCTGCTGGCGCTAGGTGTCGCAGCGTGTGGCGGCGGCAATGGCATGGGGAGCCAGACCATCCCGGGCACGGCAGCGGGGACTTACAATCTGACGCTGACCGGAACGGCGACGGTGAACTCACAAGTGTTAATGCACAACGTGCCGCTCACTTTGATCGTGAAGTAAGGGCAGACGCCTCGCAGGGGTTGCGATTCTCGCGTTCGACCGATCCGCAGCGGCAGCCCTTGTGGCTGTCCGACTGGATTGCGAACCCAAAAAACGTACCCGGGCGGGGACAGTACCAGAACTCGTGCCCGGCTGAAGCCGGCCTCTACGTAACCGAGGGTCCAAGATCGTCGGCGAATCCTCTCCATATGCCGAGGCCGCGATGCCCAGATCGCGCGGATCGTAGCGGCGGGCTTCAGCCCGGCAATCCAAAATCTAGAGGCGGCTTGATGCCGCCAATTGGCGAGGTAGGCTCGCCGCTAGTACTACTACGTTACGTAACTCGGGGACCTTCGATTTTCCTGCCTAAAGTCCGAGGTGCCAGTAGACGCCATCCGGAGCATCGAAAACAGGATCGGACGGGCATATTTTCTGACGTGAGAACAGGCCCTTTGAAAACATACATAACGTAGTAGTACTAGGACACCAGACTCAGTCCCTACCGGTCCATCGGGTAGTGACTCAGTTTGGCTCCTGTAGCGGCGGTCTGTGACCGCCGTTGTTGATTCGACATCGTTTGCGGCGCTCATAGAG
>JBOGKI010000091.1:0-11494 GCA_050745605.1 Terriglobia bacterium
AACAGCGCGTTCGAACGCGCTGTTCGGGATGCGAGACAAAAGAAAAACTGTGAACAACACTTGGACGGCACGGTTAAAACCGTGCCCTTCCTATCCTCGAATTAGACTTCATGAATAGTCCCTGCTAAGCGGCGTACGAACCTTTGCGAAGCCTCAGTTGAACGCCCTCGTGTTCCAGCAACCAACGCTTCCGGTCAAGGCCGCCGCCGTAGCCGGTGAGCGAAGCATCCGCGCCAATCACCCGGTGGCAGGGCAGGACGACGGGAATCGGATTCATTCCATTCGCCAGTCCCACGGCGCGGCTGGCGCCGGGCTTGCCGACCTTCTTCGCCAGTTCCCCATAAGAAGTCGTGCTGCCACTCGGAATCTCCCGCAACGCTTTCCAGACGCGGCGTTGAAAATCGGTGCCGCCCGTCTCCACCGGGATCTCCTCCAGAGCGTGAACGTTTCCGGCAAAGTATGCCCGAACGCGACCGCTGAAACCCTGGGGATCGTCAACCGGCTGGATCGTCAAGTTTCCATAACGCTTTTGCAGATACGCTTTCAACCGCGCTTCGCCGCCCTCGAATTCCACCGCACACAGTTTTTCCCCGTCCGAAACGATCAGAAGTTCCCCGATCGGGCTTTCGATTCGATCCATCAGTAGATTCATGGCGCTCTCCCTTGAAGTGTTTGTGCTCTTACTCTTCGATGTTTCAACTGTCATCACGTTTCAATACTAAGAGCATTCTCCACTTCCCCGCTATCCGTTTCTTGCTGGCAAATTCCGGGTTCGGCGGAACACGTCGCTAGGCTTCGGCGAAGACGTGGGGCGCCGAAGCTAACACCAACCCGATAAGCTTTGTTACATCGCGTTGTAGCGGCGCTCGGTGAGCGCAGTCCGAGCCGGCGGTCCCGCTTGGCAGCGGGGCAGGCGCCGACCGCCGCTACAGCCAGGCTGTAACCTCACGTCCCGCGTTCGCATTAAAAGTGAAAACGAGGGGGTAGCGGAATGTCACACGGCGCGGGGTTTGGTGGCTGTCACCAGTCGGACCGGCGGGAAGATCAAAAACCGCAACCAGGACCGCTTGACATCGGCCAGTCCCGATTCCCTAAACGATTGGATGTATTCGCCGGTGTGAGCGAGATCCAAAATCGCAATTCTCCCGCCCGCCTTCAGCACGCGCGCCATCTCGCGCAACGCCTCGCGGCGTTTCTCTTTGCCGTGAATATTGTGAATCACCAGATTGGACAGGATCACATCGAAGCTCTTATCGGGAAACGGCATTTGGCGCGCATCGGCGGTGCTGAGTTGAACGCGACCGGAGACGCCTTCCGCCTTGGCATTCTCCAATGTTGAATTCGGACGATTGCCGGACTGGTCCACGGCTTGCCAGATGTCGATTCCAAACGCCTTGCCGGAATCCAGCCGCTTGGCAGCTCCCAGCAGCATCAATCCGCGCCCACACCCGACGTCCAGCACTCTCTCACCGCCTCGCCAAGGAATCGACCGCAAAACCCGGTCCCGCTCCCGAAGCTTGCCCAGCTTGCTGCTGGCGATCATGATCGCTGCATCCAGAAGCAACCAGAACCCCGACCCGGCGCCAACGCTGAACAACACATCAGCCAGCTTGGAGGGAAGGGAAATGATGTGGAATCCCAAAAGACCGGGAAGCATCAGCGCGGCCACCCCACCAATGAACAAGTTGCGTACCACGGTGGGCGCGTCAATTCCGTAGTCAGCCTTTCCAGGCATCAGATTGAAATCTTCCTCTCGTGTTTAAATACCTAATCCGGATCGACAAGTTTCACAAGGCAACGGCAGAGGCGAAACGAGCGCGGTGTATAATCGATCCTATGACCAATTTATCTTCTTGTCTGGACGCTGGGCTCGCCGAATTTCGCAGGTACAAGTCGCTCGGGGAAGCGGCGATGGCGCAAGTCGCAGATGACCAGCTCACATGGGCGCTGGACCCAGAATCCAATTCTATCGCCATTATCGTAAAACACTTGGCGGGAAATATGCGTTCACGATGGACGGATTTCCTGACGAGCGACGGTGAAACGCCCGACCGCAACCGCGACACGGAGTTTGAAGCCCCGCCCGCCAGCCGGGATGAGCTGATGCGATTGTGGGAATCCGGCTGGCATAGTGTTTTTGCGGCTCTCGAACCTCTGAAAGATGCGGACCTTGCGCGCACGGTTTATATCCGAGGCGAAGCTCATTCTGTGGCGCAGGCCATCATGCGCCAGGTCGCGCACTACGCTCATCACGTGGGCCAGATCGTTTTTCTGGCGAAGCATTTCCAGTCCTCCGGCTGGAAGTCACTGAGCATCCCTCGCGGCAAATCGGCGGAGTTTAACGTGAAGGCTTTTGGCACGCAGACCGGCAAGCCCTGAGAAGCGCCGGTCTGTCCTAAGATCAGAAATCCGCGCTGTCGGCTCTACTTATTCCAGCAGGTCGTTCGAGGCCGCCGGTTAACAGCAGGCCCTGTATTTTCGCCACGGACAGCCGCAATTGAACCAGCGTTTGAACGTACTGTTCTTCAAGTTGGAACATCGTGCGTTGCGCGATGAGCACTTGTGGATAAGAGGCAGCCATCTGGCGGTAGCGAGTGAGATACATCTGGTAAGCCTCACGAGCGCGAGGCAGCATTTCCGCCTTGTATCGCTCGGCAGCAAGCGACGAATCCGCATACTCCGTAAAGACGGCCGCGTAACGTGACCTTAACGTGAGACGCACTCGCTCGACCTCTTCACGCGCCGCAGCCAGCTCAGCCGCTGCGGCTTTCACATTTCCCTGGTTGCGGTTGAAGATGGGCAGCTCCACGTTCACATCTGCGTAGCCCACCAGCCCCACGGGCCGCGAGGCGATCGTTTCCAGACGCTCCCGGTTATCCAGCACACCCGCCTCAATGCGCACGTCCGGCTTCTCCTGCACACGGGCGCGCTTCAAGGTAAGCCGGGCCTGCTCGACGCGCGCTTCCGCCGCCTTCACCGCCGGACTTGAATCCAGAATCGACTGTAACGATGATTTCGGGTCAAGCTGTGGCCAGGGAGTATCGAGTTTTCCAGCGAGCGGCCTCTGTTCAAGCGAGGGATCGCCCACGACCGCCGCCAATTGCCGCCACGCGCGTACTCGAGCCTGCCGGGCTGCGGCCAACGCCAGTTCAGCCTGCTGCTCTTCGATCTGCGCTTCGAGTAAATCAGGCCGGTCCGCCTGTCCCACGTTATAAAGCCCCTCCGACGTTTGAACCGCGTCCTGCGCGATGGCCAGAAGGCTGCTCCGCACGTGAACCAACCGTTCGGCGCCAAGCGCCTGGTAATAGAGCAGACGGACGCCGGTCAGCACCCGCTCGCGTTGGGCGCTGGCCATGTCCTGCGTCCTGGAAACCTGAGCTGCCGCAGCGCCCCGACTCACTCCCAGCTTATGGGCCGTCACCAAAGTCTGACTCACTATCATTCCATGTTCGCCGCCGCGCAGAATGGGTCCGCCGGCAATTTCGTCACCATGGTAGCTGACGGTGGGATTGGGAAATAGCCCGGCCTGTAGCTTTCGCCCCTGGGCCGCGCGCACCGCGTTGGCGGCTTCCGCCAGCGTCGGATTGCGGGCGAGCGCCATCTCTTCCAGATCGCCCAGCGTGAGCGGCGCGACGGAAGCAGCTTGGGGGTTCGCCGGAGGCGGCGTTTGACCGCGAAGCCGAGGCAGACATTGATTAGCGACCACTGCAAGTGCCCCGAGTTGAATCCACGCAAATACCTTCAAGGTAGATCTTTTCATTTTCAACCTCGGATCTGGTCGTCCTGGTTTTTGAGCAAAAGCCCGCGGCACCAAGAGCGTGCTGCGGCTACCCCGCATCCCGTTCTTTCATCATCGCCATCACCTTGTCGTAGAGTGGCGGAGGCAAGACACGCACCAAAGTCATCATGCCCATCACGGCCCCGCTCCAGCCCGGAGGCAAGCCATAGGTTGCTGGAGATTCCACGGCGTTATCCATGGGCATGAACATATCCTGGGGGTACCCGGGAACGCTTTCCGGATTCTTGGCGGATGCCCGATGTTGCACGCCAGTCGTTCCCGCCATGCCGCTTGAAGCAGGCTGCGTCATGTTGCTGACCTGAGCTTCATAATCGCTGCCAATCCCCATGGAGCGGCCCAGGCTTGGACCGTTTTCAACCGATGTAGCGCCGCTCGGTCGCAACATGCCCATGCCTTCTTCCATGCCGAGGCCCGCGGGCATTCCGCGGCCCAATCCGGTCATCGGTCCAACCAGGGAGGCCATGTGATTCATCATGTGGTGGGGCAGATGGCAGTGGAGCATCCAGTCTCCCGGGTGGTTGGCGACGAATTCGATGTCCCGCGCCTGCGCCACGCCCACCAGCACCGTGTTCCCGGGCATCCAGGCGCTTTCTGGAATGCGCCCGGCTTCAGTCCCAGTGATGTGGAAAGTGTTGCCGTGGAGATGAATGGGATGATGGTCCATGCCCATGTTCACCAGGCGAATGCGCACGCGGTCGCCCAAACGGATGATGAGCGGCGCGGCAGCAGGTCCCACCTTTCCGTTCATGGTGAGCCAGTTGAACTCCATCGACATGGTGTTGGGAATGGTGCTGTTGGGCAGGATGGCCCACTCCTGCAGTACGATGCCAAAATCCTTGTCCACCGGCGGGGTGTAGGCTTCGCGGGGTTGCAGGATGAAGAGCCCCATCAGCCCCATCATTTCCTGCATCGCCATGTGGGAGTGGTAGAAAAACGTTCCGTTCTGATGGAGAGTGAACTCGTAGATGAATCGTTCCCCCGGCTGGATGAGGGGCTGGGAAATCGCCGGCATGCCGTCCATCGCAATGGGGATTTCCAGACCGTGCCAGTGCATCGAGGTCGCCTCGGGCAAATGATTGTCCACGATGATCCGCACGCGGTCGCCTTGGTTCACCTCGAGCGTTGGGCCGGGACAGCAGCCGTTGTAGCCCCACAGATCAAACGTGTGGCCGGGCAGGAACTCCCGCTGCACCGGCTCGGCCACCAGGTGGAACACCTTGGCGCCGTTTTCCCAGTGCCAGGAGAGCTTGGGAACGTCTAAAGACTGGACGGGCACAGGGGAGGCGGGAATAGGACGCGAGCCGCGATCACGGGTTTCAGCCCCGACGGCACGTTGGCGGGAGCTCGCGCTGGAGCGGCTGGCCGCGCTGGTCATTACCTCCGATGCTTCGAACGCTCCAGCCCCGATCAGAGCGGTACGCAAGAATTTACGCCTGTTGCTGGACATTTCGATTCCTCCTCTGATACGTGACGCCATCGGTCACCCGTGGTGATTTGCGGTAGCGGCGCTCGGCGCCTGCTCCGATGAAAATCGGGGAGCGCCGAAAAATCGGCGGTCATAGACCGCCGCTGCAGAAGCAGTTGTCACGCAGACTCCAGCGAAAGGGCGGCGGGCTAAATGCGCAGGCGGGATTGGCGTTGGAGGACACTTCGGCCCCGACTGAATCCGGGAGGCGAGAGGCCGGCGTTGAGGGGTGAATGGGAGGAGTTCAATAAGCTGCCGAGAGTCGCGCCCAGATCAGGCGCAATTGTCTGATACGAAAAGCCGGCGATCGACGGCGCCGCCGCAGAAACCTGCACCGCCGTAATGCTGTGCCGGCGAGCGAGGCAGCGCGAAAATGGAGAATGGTTTTGAGGTGACGGCAATGACCGGACGGGACCCTGCGCGGGATTCGCAGAATGCCTGTGGCAGGAGTCATCTGGCCGCCGCTGGGCAGGAACGCATTGCCGCTCGCACGGCATGGCGGCGCAGAATACCGGGCAAACCACCGCCATCAGGGATGCCGTGTTCACGGCAATCGCCAACGTCAACGACAACGCGAATGCCCATGAACGGCTGGAACGCGCTCTTCTCCTGCTTGCAGTGAACCATTTCATGGAAGGCAAAACTCAGTATAGGCGCAAGAGGGAGGATGGTCAAATCACGGATTGCGGCTCTTCCGGGCGCTGCAAAATTCCAAATCGTCATGCGGAGCGAAGCATCTTGAAAGCCGTGACCAGCGATGAGAGACAAGATGAAGCCCTCAGCACGCAGCGATCAGGGGCCAACGTACCAAGAGAGAATAATCGGGGCTTCTGGGGCCTTGGCTGAAAGCTGAACGCTTCTTCTGCTTGTCACTCGTCACTGCTCTCTCGTCTCTGGCCTTACTGATGTTCGCAAAATAGAGCCGGAAGACGCCGGTGGGGACACCGGCGCTACAGAGCCGATTGTCACTGTATTTTGTGAACCTCAGTAAGTTATTCGAGACCCAGCTCGCGGGAAAGCTTGGCGGGATCGTAAGGTGAGCAGTGAAAGGTGTGGCCATTAACTTCGAAAGTCGGGACACAGCGCTTGCCCTCATTGGCGGTGGTGACGAACTGTTCCGCGCCTTCGACTTCCTCGATGTTGATTTCTTCGAACGCGATATTGCGTTCCTTCAGAAACCACTTGGCGCGGCGGCAATCCACGCACCAACTGGTGGTATACATTCGAATCTTCCTGTTCATCATCCGTCTACCTAGCCACGGCTGACAGGCGGCTCGCCACCTGCAACCGGGCCATGGCTCGAGCCAGGGCATCGCGCGCGCGCTCCACATCCACGCTGGCATCATGGGGCTGCTTCAACCGCTCTTCCGCTCGTTCTTTGGCGCGCTGGGCGCGGGCCACATCAATTTCCTCGGGCCGTTCGGCAGTCTCCGCCAGGACAATCACCCGCTCCGGCAGCACTTCCGCGAATCCCGAGCTCACCGCCAGGTAGCGGCTGCCCGAGCTGGTGGTATAGACGATTTCACCCGGTTGCAACTGAGAAAGCAGAGGAGCATGGCCGGGCAGAACGCCTAAATAGCCCTCTTGGCCGGAAAGCGTGACCGCCTCCACCGACTCGTGCACCACCTGCCGTTCGGGTGTGGCGATTTCAAGCCGGATGTGGGATGGAAGTGATTCAGCCATGGTTCAATGCCGGGCCCGAGACTAATTCGTCAAGGTTTTGGCCTTTTCAAGAGCTTCCTCAATGGTTCCGACCATGTAAAATGCCTGCTCTGGAATATTATCGTGCTTGCCCTCCACCAACTCCTTGAAGCTGCGGACCGTGTCCTCCAGCTTCACGTACTTCCCTTCGAGCCCCGTAAACTGTTCGGCCACGAAGAACGGCTGGGAAAGAAAATTCTGGATCTTGCGGGCGCGAGCCACCGCGAGCTTGTCCTCTTCGCTGAGCTCGTCAATGCCCAGGATGGCGATGATGTCCTGCAGGTCGCGATACTTTTGCAGAACGGCCTTCACGGACCGCGCCACGTTGTAGTGCTCCTCGCCCACGATGCGCGGGTCGAGAATGCGCGAGGTGGAAGCCAGGGGATCCACCGCCGGATAAATGCCCAGTTCGGCGATCTGGCGGGAAAGCACGCTGGTGGCGTCGAGATGCGCGAAGGCGGTGGCTGGAGCGGGATCGGTCAAATCATCGGCGGGAACGTAAATCGCTTGGACGGACGTGATAGACCCCTTTTGGGTGGAGGTGATGCGTTCCTGCAGCTCGCCCATTTCCGTGGAAAGGTTCGGCTGATAACCCACGGCGGAGGGCATGCGGCCCAGCAACGCTGACACTTCGGAGCCAGCCTGCGTGAAGCGGAAAATGTTGTCAATGAACAGCAGGACGTCCTGGCCTTCCACGTCCCGGAAGTATTCGGCCACGGTCAGCCCGGTCAGTCCCACGCGCAAGCGCGCGCCGGGAGGTTCCGTCATCTGTCCGTAAATCAATGCGGCTTTTGACTTTTCGGAGTCGCCGGGCTTGATGACGCCGGACTCCGTCATTTCCAGCCACAGGTCATTGCCCTCGCGGGTGCGCTCACCCACGCCGGCGAACACGGAGACGCCGCCGTGCTTCATGGCGACGTTGTTGATCAATTCCATGATGATGACGGTCTTGCCCACGCCTGCGCCGCCGAATAGGCCCGTCTTGCCGCCGCGCAGGTAAGGCTCAATCAGGTCCACCACCTTAACGCCCGTTTCGAACATCTCCATGCGGGTGTTCTGCTCGTCGAGCGGCGGGGGATGGCGGTGAATGGGAAAGCGCAAGTCGCTCGAGACCGGGCCCAGGTTATCCACCGGCTCGCCGATGACGTTGAGGATTCGTCCGAGTGTCGCCTTGCCCACCGGCACGGTAATCGGGCCGCGCAAATCGAGGGCCTTCATGCCGCGCACCATGCCGTCCGTGGGCTCCATCGCCACGCACTTGACGCGGCCTTCGCCCATGTGCTGTTCGATCTCGGCAATGACGTTGATGGGTGACGGAACATCGAATCCTTCGGAAACAATGCGAATCGCGTTGAAAATCGGCGGCAGGCGCCCGCTCTCAAAGGCGACCACCACCACCGGCCCCGTGATTTCAACCACTTTCCCGACATTGGTTTCTTCTGCCATGGAACTCCCTTCAAACTCGCATCCGGCTAACCTGGATTAAGCTTGGCACGGAGACCGGAAGGGCACGGTTTTAACCGTGCCGAACAACCGCATTTCGATCGTCCTTATTCTCTCGCATCCCGAACGGCTCGTTCCAACGAGCCGTTCGGGATGCGAGAAAAGATAAAACGGGGCCCGCGCTGAAACGGCGCGGTTAAAGCCGCGCCCTTCCGGTCCTCGAATAAGGCTTCGGGGTGGCGCCCACATTGCTTTGTCCGTATGCGCTATAGGCCGCGCTACGCGCCTTCGGGCCGCCGACATGCAGAACGACGCCGGCGCACCCGCGCGCGGTCATTGCGCGGTGGCGCCGCTCACAATCTCAATAATCTCCGTAGTGATCTTTGCCTGCCGGACGCGGTTCAAGTTCAGCGTATACAGGTCAATCAGGTCTCCAGCGTTTCGCGTCGCCGCATCCATGGCCGTCATCTTGGCGGCAAACTCCGCCGCCTGGGATTCCACCAAGGCCCGGTAGATCTCCGCCTCCACATAGCGCGGCAACAAGTGGTTGAAAATTTCGTCCGGCGGCTCCTCGTAGATATAATCCACCAGGTTCTCCGTCTCAGCCGGCGCCTGAGGTTTCACCGGCAGGATCCGCTCCGCCACCAAACGCTGGGTGAGGATGGATTTGAACTCATTGTAAATCACATCCACGGCGTCCACCGTTTTGCTGGTGTAAAGGTCAATGATCTTCTGCGCCAGCTCCCGGGCGTGGCTCAGCTCGACGCGCCGGCTGAAGATGTTCACGTACTCTGCCGGCATCTTCACTGAACGCCTGCGGAAATAGTCCCGGCCCTTGCGTCCCGCCGCAATCAGCAGAATCCCCTTGGTCTGGTTTTCCTCCATGTATTTCTGGGCGGCGCGAATCAGGTTGGCATTGAAGGCTCCGCACAATCCGCGGTCCGCCGTCACCAGCACCAGCAGGACGGTCCGCACCGGGCGCTCCGCCAGCAGTGGGTGATCGCGGTTCGAGGTGCGGGCGGCGAGGCTCTCCAACAACGCTGTCATCTGGCGGGCGTAAGGCCGCGCCCCCACCACTTGTTCCTGAGCGCGGCGAAGCTTTGCCGCCGCCACCATCTTCATGGCGCGGGTGATCTGTTGCGTGTTTTTCACCGACCGGATACGGCGGCGAAGATCAAGAATATTGGGCACGCTTTTCTCTCTAGCGGCGCTCTACGAGCGCCGAAACACCGGCGGTCCCCGCCTTCCTGTGCGGCAGGCTCCGCGAAGCATCTCGTGTCTCATTGAAGGCAACGAATTCAGGTCCTTCGCTGCCATGAAGATAGCCGGATGCGGCGTTGAAAATACACCAGTTACTCGGCCCCCTGCCGTAGGAGCAGGGCTTGCCCTACCCCAGGGCGCCACAAGCGGTGCCCCTACGCCATTTTCATGCACGGTGGTGGGCCGAAGGCCCATGGGGTCTTCGCTCAGGATGACAGCCGCCGTAGATTTTTTCACACCTTCCGACCGCTTGTTCTAAACCTTTGCCACCTGATGTTCCGCCTTGAACTTCACCTTGAAATCATCGAGCGCCTTGCGGATTTCGCTGCGGAGTTGATCATCCAAGGCTTTCTTTTCGCCGATCTTCTGCCCGATGGAAGGGAACGAACTATCCAGGAACTCGTAAACCTCTTTTTCAAAAGCCCGGCATTCGGAAACCGGCAAATCGTCCAGATAACCGTTGGTGCCAGCGAAAATGATGAGGATTTGCTTCTCCACGGGGAGCGGCTCGTACTGGCCTTGTTTCAGGATTTCTGTCAAACGCTGGCCGCGATTGAGCTGAGCCTGGGTAGCCTTATCGAGGTCACTGCCGAACTGCGCGAAGGCGGCCAGGCCGCGGTACTGTGCCAAGTCCAGCCGCAAGGTTCCCGCCACTTGCTTCATGGCTTTGATCTGAGCGTTGCCGCCCACGCGCGACACCGAAAGCCCCACGTTGACGGCAGGGCGGATGCCGGAATTGAACAGGTCCGCTTCAAGATAAATCTGGCCGTCGGTGATGGAAATGACGTTGGTCGGAATATAAGCGGAAACGTCGCCGGCCTGGGTTTCAATCACGGGCAGTGCCGTCAGCGATCCGCCACCGGATTGCTGGTTGAGCTTGGACGCGCGCTCCAACAGCCGCGAGTGAAGGTAGAAAACGTCGCCGGGATAGGCTTCACGGCCGGGTGGGCGGCGCAACAGCAAGGAGATTTCACGATAAGCTACGGCGTGCTTGGACAGATCGTCATAAACGCACAGCACGTGGCGGCCGCGGTCGCGGAAAAACTCGCCCATGGCGCAACCGGCATAAGGCGCGATGTATTGCATGGGCGCGGGCAACGAGGAGCTGGCGGCCATGACGATGCTGTACGGCATGGCGTCGTAATCCTGCAGCGTCTTCACCACTTGAGCGACGGTGGAGGCCTTCTGGCCGATCGCCACGTAAATGCAGATCACGTCCTTGCCGCGCTGGTTGATAATGGTGTCCAAGGCCAGCGCGGTTTTGCCGGTTTGCCGGTCGCCAATGATCAATTCACGCTGGCCCCGGCCAATGGGAATCATCGCATCGACGGCCTTGATGCCGGTCTGTAGAGGCTCGCGGACCGGAGAGCGGTCCACCACGCCGGGCGCAATGCGCTCAATGGGGTTGTAGCCCTCGGCCTGAAACGGACCGCGGTCGTCCAGCGGCTTTCCCAGCGAATCCACCACTCGGCCAATCAAGCCCTCCCCCACCGGCACGGACATGATGCGCTTGGTGCGCTTCACCGTGTCGCCTTCCTCGATTTGCGTGTAATCGCCCAGCAGCACAGCGCTCACCTGGTCTTCTTCCAGGTTCAAGGCCAGACCCGCCACGTCATGCGGAAATTCAATCAGCTCTCCCGCCATCACGTTATCCAGGCCGTGAATCCGGGCCACGCCATCGCCCACCGAAATGACCGTGCCCACTTCGCTCACCGTGACGCTCCGGTCGAAGTGCTCGATCTGTTCGCGGATGATGCTGGTGATTTCGTCTGCTTTAATCTGTGCCATCTTTGGGACCTTTCAGCCGGCGCTCGCCGGTCTTGGGG
>JBOGKI010000092.1:0-11458 GCA_050745605.1 Terriglobia bacterium
GTCGTGCACTGCGATTTCAAGCCTGGCAACGTGATGCTGGTCGTGGAGGGAGCGGGCGACGTTGATTCAAGGCAAACCACGCAAAGCGTTACCCAAGTGCGGAGTGTTTCTGAGATGCGGGCCGCCGACCTGCGAGTTGTCATCACCGACTTCGGGCTGGCTCGAGCGCTGCGCCCGAGCGTTACCCGCCAGACCATTCAGGAATCCTTGAACAGCGATGGATTGCTGGTGGGAACACTCCCCTATATGGCGCCGGAACAGTTGGAAGGGCGTGCTGTTACTCCGGCCACGGACGTCTACGCCCTGGGTCTTGTGATCTATGAGATGGTGACGGGACGGCGGGCCTTTTCCGGTGAGACACCTCTCGCCGTTTACAAGAGACTCGTGGAACCGCCGACACCGCCGGGGAATCTGGCGCCGGACCTCGACGCGGGGCTTGAAGCGGTTGTCCTGCGCTGCCTGGAAAAAGAACCAGCGGCGCGGTATGCAAACGCCAATGAGGTGGCTGCCGCGCTGGCCGGGCCCGTGACCTTGTCCACGGTGAGGAAGGGGCGAATTCGCGCCAGCGCCCTGTCAGTTGGAATGACGCTGGGCTTACTATTCCTGGCGGTCGTGCTCGCCGCTCTGATTCCAAGCGCACGCCAGGCGGCGAAGAACTACCTATTCCCGGCGCCCATTCCACTTCGTAAGAATCTCGTTGTTCTCCCTTTTCGGCCTGTGGGCCACGGCGAAGAGGAGGAGGCGCGCTGCGAAGGCTTCACGGAAACGGTGACGGCAAAGCTGGCGCGGGCTCCCTCCGTTGAAGTGGCTCCTGCGGAATCCGTGCGCGAGCACCGGGTCGATACCTTCGATGGGGCCAGAACCCAGCTCGGCGCGAATCTGGTGCTTTATGCGAGCTGGCAACAAGAGGGAAACTCGGTGACCGTCAATCTCGCCGTCGTTGAGGTTGACACCAAGCACGAAAAGCAGCTTCGCACTGAGACCGTGAACGGGACCATCGATGATGTGCCGGGCCTGCAGGACCAGGTGGTGCTCACGGCCTTGCGAATGCTGCAAGTTGAGGTTTCGCCCGCCGGTGAGAGGGAACTGACCACGCACACCACCACAGTGCTTGCGTCCTATGACTTTTACGTTCAAGGCGTTGGCTATCTTCAGCGCTACGAAAGACCCCAAAACGTCGACCTTGCCATCAGCCTCTTCCATCGCGCCATTTCTGCGGATCCCAAGTACGCTCAGGCACAGGCCGCGCTGGCCCAAGCCTATTGGTATAAATACAGCGCCACCAAGGACAGCCAATGGGCCGCGCTGGCCGAGTCAGCCGTGAAGGCCGCGGAGGGCCTGAACAGCCGGTTGCCGGAAGTTCAGTTGGCCATCGGGGAGTATTACCGTCGGACAGGGGCGTACGCTAAGGCAGTGGCCACTTTCCGCCGCGCCATTGATCTTGATCCGGCAAGCGTAGACGGCTACGAGGGCCTTGGATTTGCCTATGACTCTCTTGGGCGGACGGCGGAGGCCGAGGGGACATTCAAGTATGCTCTTGGCCTGCGCCCGGGCTGCTGGAGTTGTTACAACGCTCTCGGGAGCTTCTACTACGACCACGCACGCTACGGCGAGGCCGCGCAGGCTTGGCAGAAGGTGATCGCCCTTACGCCGGACAACAGATGGGGCTACGAGAATGTGGGCGCTGTGCACCTTGACGCGGGCGAATTTGAGACGGCCGCCAGCTTCTTCCGCCGCGGCCTGAAGGTGGCGCCGGACGATCCGGATCTCAACGTCGAGCTGGGAACTGTGCTTTTCTTCGAGAGAAACTACGAAGGCGATGCCCGCCTCTGCGAGCGCGCCACGGCCCTGAGTCCTCAAAAGTATGAGTACTGGGGCAATCTGGCGGATGCCTATCGAATGATTCCGAGCGACTCGGCGAAGGCGGCTGACGCCTATCGCCGTGCCGCGGAGCTGGCACGAGAACAATTGCGCCTGAATCCGAACGAGCCAAGAGTCGTCAGCTACCTGGCCCTTTATTCGGCCCGTGAGGGCAATCAGGCACAGGCTCTTCAGCATCTCGCCGAGGCGCTGAAAGGCAACTCAACTAATGTAGAGATTCTGTATAACGCCTGCCTGATTCACCTCCAGGCTGGCGAGAAGCAGCAGGCTTTGAAGTGGCTCGCGCAAGCGGTGCGCGCGGGCTACCCGCGCGGGCTCGTTGCCGATCCTCAGCTTGATAGCCTGCATTCCGAGCCTGCTTTTGCTGCGCTCACCCAAGAGTCGCGCACATACCGGTAGATCGTTCAGCGGTACGCGATCCTTGCGGCGAACCGTGGTAATGGCGTCGCAGCGCAGGCGAAGCGGGCGTACGGACGGCGTGGACCCCAAGGATATTCATGCCCAGGCATCATCCTACGACAAAACTCGCAAGGGAGGAGAAGCTACTATGCTTAGGAACCCGAATTCTCGAGGCTCTTGCTATTGGCACTTCATTGCCGTCGTCGCCGTTGCGCTCGGCGCAGTTGGCTGCCGGGCAGCGGCCTCGGGTAAGAAGAATACCGGCCCCTCAAGCTGGACGGTGTGCATCAAACCCGGTTCGGGGTCTAACTTGACCTTCTCGGACCCTGTATCGTCGGGAAACTGCCCACCTCCGTCCCCTTCAGCAACAGGAGATCTGAACGTCTCCCAAAACGACCAGGTGACATGGACGGTCGTGAATGGAAGCTCGGACCCGATCGTTGTGTTTGCCAGTGGCAAGATCTTTGTGTCATCCCCGGGGTCGAGCTCCGACGTGCTAGATGGGGATGGCACTATCACTACCAGGCTCACTTATCCCAGCGGCGCCAGCTCCTTTAACGGCGGATACTACGTTGCGGTACTGCACAAGGGAACATGGTACACCGCAGACCCCAAGATCCTGATAGGTGGCGGCAATAGTATATCCGCCGTGTTGAGGGAGCTCCAACAATTGAAAACAGCCAATGCGAAACAGGCTTCAGCGATAAAAGAGCTGATTTGTCGGGTAGAGGAGCTTGAGAAGCAGTTGAAGAGTAAATAGCCGTCGCCTGTCGCTGAACATCAGTCGATGTGTCGTGTCTGGCTCCTACATCGATCTTTGGCGCAGGGGCTAGCGCCCTGGCCGAACAAGAGCCTCGGGCCGAGTACCAAGATTTCTCAGGAAAGCGTCTCGCTGGTGTAGTGTCCGGTAATTGGGTGGTCAACGTAGCGCCGCCGTCCCGGCGGCATTTGCCGGCAAAGCTTGCCCTGAGCGAAGCGAAGGGATGCCGGCGCTACGGGCGGGCCATTGTCCACAATGAAACAGAAGAAAGGCCCACGGCATAAGAAACATGCCATGGCTACCGGCTTCCGCACTGGGCTAAGTTATACCGTCCGCCTCGTAGGCTCATGCCGTGTACGGATATTTGGCTGGCCGCAGTCTTCATCTACCGCTTCGTGGTTTCCATCCTCGTAGATCAGCCTCGATACCTTGGCAAGTCTCAAAAAAACGGTTGTCCCTTTTGGCGAGCGAACTGCGCCTTATCGAGTGAGGACGGACCGCCGAGCGGCGCGTTCGTCCACCTAAAGAAACCAGGAGGGAGCCATGAATCCCATCAGATCAGAACAGAGTTATTGCAATCTATCAATCTCAACCCGCGGCCGGAGCGAACCGGCTGCTAACGACCACCGGGCGTCCCGATCCGTCGTCCTTTACCACGATCCCGGCCCTGATGCCCCGAGCGGTTGCGATGGCGGGAAAAGCGGCCATGGGCTCGCGATCGTCGCGAGAATCACCGCCGTACTCACCTTGTTTCTGTTTATGGCCCTGCCCGTGTCTGCGGCATCGGGGGTGGAGAAACCGAAACAGCCCAGTGCCAGCCCGGCATCGAGCTCGACGCCGCTTGTAGCTGCCGCACCGGGCATTGAGAAGGCGAACCAGTCCAACCCCCCGGAGGACTCGGCAGCCTACATTCTGTGCCCGGCGGATGCTATCGAGGTGGATGGCAGCGGCAGCGGCGCGACCATCGCATGCTCCGAGTCGTTGATGGATCCGCATGAGGTCTCAGACATCTTCGGAAAGCGCATCGCCAATACCTACCTTGTGGCAGAGGTCAAGGTCCGGAATCTCAGCGATGACTATGAATACCTTCTGCATGATGTTCGTCTGGGATACAAGGGCCTTGCAGTGACCAGCCGCGACAAGCGGCTGGTACGCGGCGTAGCGGAAAAAGGGCAACTCCTCGACACTCGCAACGTGCTGATTCGCGGCGTGCAGGCAGTGGGGTCGGTGGGTGGCGGCCTTTCCACGCTCAGTTTTGCTACCGCCGGGCTGAAGAATGCTCTTAACCTGTTTCAGGGCCCCTTCACCAGCGCGCTGAAAGGCTTCCTGCCCGATTTCACGGTGAACCAGATGAATCGGCTGGATGACAACGCTTTCACTGTGCAGACGAGCGTGGTCCCGAAGAAGTCCTCAATGAGCGTGGTCGTCTTCCTGTCAGGTGATGTGTTCCTCTGTCCGACGGAACAAAAGGCATTGCACCTGTCCTGGAGGGGCAAAAGAAACGGCAACGAAGGGTCCACCCTGCTCAATATACAGCACAATCTCACCGTCGAGGTTGCTGGCGTCCACGTCAGCGAGGTGAACACCGACCAGCCTGTGCTGAGCACCATCGACCCGCCCTCGGCCACAGCAGGCGCCACGAAAGTTGCCCTCACGCTGTTTGGCAAGAATCTGGATCACGCGGCCAAGGTGCGCATTGGGACGGGCACAGGCGCGCCCGAAGCAACATTGCAACTGGTTGATTTGAAGCCGACCTTGGCGAAGGCGACTATCGACAAGATGCCTGGAGCTGGAAGCTACGACATCTATCTCGAAACTCCGACTGGCCAGGATCAGAAGACCACAGAAACCATCACCGTAAAGTAGACACGTTCATGACTGCTGAGAGGAGCGCACCCCGCCACACCCAAGCTGAGTGCGCTCCTCGAGTTGCCTCAAGCGCCCGAAGCCCGGCGCCATCCACGGGCTCACTGATTTGACGCGTCTCCCCAAGCCCGCTAGAATAGAGGTTTCGGGCAGGCTTGGGAAAGGACTCCATTCGCTTCCTCCCTCACTTCGAGCCCCCAATCCCACAGAATTCGAGGATTCTTCATGAATGCCAATGACCTTCGTCCCGGCATGATCATCAAGCACAACAACGAGCTGTTTTCCATTCATAAGGCGGAGCACCGCACCCCCGGCAACCTTCGGGCCTTCGTGCAGGCGCGGATGCGTAATCTTCGCACTGGCGCCCTGAGTGATCACCGTTTCCGTTCGGAGGATGATGTGGAGCGCGCGATCATCGACGAAACCGAAATGCAGTACCTTTACGCTGACGGCGACACCTACTGCTTCATGAATACCGAGAATTACGAGCAGCTTCACCTTCACAAGGAAGTGGTGGGCGACCGCGCTCTCTACTTGGTTCCAGACGTGATGCTGAAGGTGGAGTTTTACGACGGGCGCCCGATTGATATCAGCCTACCGCCCACGGTTGACCTGAAAGTGGTGGAGACCGAGCCCGGCATTAAGGGCGGATCGGCGACGAATGTTACCAAGCCCGCCAAGATGGAAACCGGGCTGATCGTGCAGGTCCCGCCCTTCATCTCCGAAGGCGAAATGATTCGCGTGGACACCGCGGAAAACGCCTATGTGGAACGGGTGAAGTAGCCTGCCTGTTTGAGGTTCCTGCTACAATAACAGGATAGACAGATGGTTGAGTTTCAGGAAATTCTCAACAAGGTGCAGGCCTATCGTCCCGCCGACGATCTGGGATTCCTGCGCAAGGCCTACGAATTCACCGCCACAGAGCACCGCACGCAGAAGCGGCTCTCCGGCGAACCTTTCCTTTCCCACCCGCTGGAAGTAGCGAACATTCTGGCGGATATGAAGCTGGATATGGTGTGCCTGGCCGGTGGCATGCTCCACGACGTGGTGGAAGATACACCCACCACCATTGACCGTCTCGAGCAGGAATTTGGCCCGGAAGTGGCCCACGTGGTGGCGGGCGTTACCAAGATCAGCCGCCTCGAATTCCTCGATCCTGAGGAAAAACAGGCGGAAAACCTGCGCAAGATGATGCTGGCCATGGTGGACGACATCCGCGTGGTGCTGGTGAAGCTGGCGGACCGCTTGCACAACATGCGTACGCTGGAGCATCTGCCGCCCGAAAAGCGCCGCCGCATCGCGCAGGAGACACTGGATATTTATGCACCCATCGCTCACCGCCTGGGCATGGGGAAAATGCGCGGCATGCTGGAAGATCTGGCCTTCCGCTATCTTGAACCCCAGGGCTATGACGACGTGAAGCGTGGCGTGGAAAGCCGGCGCAAGGTGAGCGAGCAGTTCCTGGCTGAAGTTTGCGCGCAGGTGCAGAAGGTGATGGACGCTCACAGCATTCCGGCGAATATCGAGGGGCGCATCAAGCGGCCTTACAGCATCTGGCAAAAGCTGAACCGCCAGCACATCTCCATCGATCAGGTCTATGATCTGCTCGCCATCCGCATCGTCACGGACAACGTCAAGAACTGTTACTCCGCGCTGGGGATGATTCACAACACCTGGCGTCCCATTCCCGACCGCATCAAGGACTTTGTCGCCATTCCCCGGCCGAATGGTTACCAATCACTTCACACTTCGGTGATTGGGCCGCACGGCCAGCCTTTCGAAGTCCAGATTCGCACCGAGGAAATGCACCGCCTGGCGGAAGAAGGCATCGCTGCGCACTGGAAATACAAGGAAGGCCGGTCCGTCGCCGGCAAGGACGAAGAGCGTTTCGCGTGGCTTCGGCACCTGGTGGAGTGGCAGCAGGAGATGGCCGATCCCTCCGAATTCCTCTCCACGTTGAAGATTGACCTCTATCCGCAGGAGGTTTACGCCTTCACGCCCAAGGGCAAGGTGATCGTGCTGCCTCGGGAGGCGACGCCCATCGATTTCGCTTTTGCCATTCATACTGAAGTGGGGTATCAGTGCGTGGGCGCCAAGGTAAACGGCCGCATCGTGCCGCTCAAGTACCGCCTGCGCAACGGCGACATCGTGGACATCATCACCCAGGCCAACCACCGCCCCAGCCGCGACTGGCTCGCCCTGGTGCAGACTTCGCGCGCCCGCAACAAGATCAAACACTGGATTAACCTGGCCGAGCGCGAGGAAGCCGTTGAAATCGGCAAGAAGTTGCTGGAGAAAGAAGCCCGCCGTTACAACGTCCCGATGAAAAGCATTGCGGTCGAGAAATTCATTGAGGTGGCTGCCGATTACGGCTGCGCTCAGATGGATGATTTCTACGCCGGCCTGGGCTATGGGAAATTTTCACCGCGTCAGGCGCTTTCCAAGCTGTCTCCCGCAACGCCGATGGAGGAGGAGGCCCCACCGCGGACGTCCACCAGCGTCAAGCGGGCGCTTGGCATTGAGCGGGAAATCGCCATTCAGGTGCATGGCCATGACGACCTCATGGTCTACCGCGCCAAATGTTGCAACCCGATTCGCGGCGAGGAAATTGTGGGCTATGTGACGCGAGGCAAGGGTATCGCTGTCCATTCCAAGTCCTGCCCCAACGTTCAAAATCTGCTCTACGACTCGGACCGCCGCATCGCGGTGCAGTGGGCGGGTCCCAAGTACAATCTCTATCCCGTCAAGCTCACCCTGAACACCGCCGACCGCCGCGGCCTGCTGGCGGAGGTCACTTCTGCCATCAGTGATGTTAAATCCAACATTCAAAATATCGAAGCGCGCACGGGCGAGGACAAAGCCTCGATCGAGGTCACACTGGACATTGTGGATATGTCCCACCTGGACAAGATCGTCGCCAAACTGAGGAATATCGATGGGGTCTATCAGGTGCGGCGCGTGATGAGTTCTTGAGCCGATCCCGCAGGGGCGACCCTTGGGTCGCCCGCGGGCGGGCATAAAGCCCGCCCCTACAGGTCTTCGGACGCTGCGTTCCGCCTACTGACTTCTGTTGCTTTGGAAAAGGGGCCCGCGGCACAAAAACCGTGCCGTGGCTACCCATTTCCGCACAGTACTGTCCGCCTATGGGGGCGCACCACGCAGCGCCGCTGCCAAGGTTCGAACGCTGCCTTCTGCTTTCCGCCTACTGCTCACCGCCCGCCCGCGCCGTACCAGTCATAGCTTCCATACCAGGCAAAGAAAGCTCCCGGATCGTTGTCTAACCGGTTGCGAACCTGGGGGTGACTGTTCAGGAATGCTCGCAGTTCTTTGTGGTGGCCCAGATACCCTGGGTTATTCACCAGCCCTGGGTTGTGCGCCAGTTGACGCGCCAGGCCCGGGTTATCATCCAGGAATTGGCTGAACTGGGCCATTTGGCCACGAGCCGCTTCATTGTTCCATGGCCCGTAGGATTGGTAATTCGAGTATCGGGAGAACCGCGCGCCGGATCGCTCGAAGTCGCGCTCGCGTTCCATAAAGCCGCGAGCGTCGGCGCGGAATTGGCTGCGAGCCCACGGATGGTTCTCCAGCCAAAACTTCAGCTCTGGATTGTCCCCCTGAAAATCCTTGCTGTTGGCGCGGGAAGGCTTCTGCCACAGCTTGTGAGCAATCCAGGGATGACGGTTAAGAAACTGATCGAATTCCTGCAAATTTCGTTGAGCCGCGCCGCCGTTCCAGTCCTGCTGCCAGGCGGGCGCTGCTCCGGCGCTCGGAATCTGTGTCCCGGTTATTACGAGAAAAGCGGCCATCGCCAGCAAGCTTAAATAACGCGTCGCTCTCTTCATCGAGGCATCCTCCTTAATCGCTGTTACGTCCCCATATCCGCACTCCCAGACAGCAAGCCTCGTGCCAAACGGCGATCCTTCGCCGGGTAAAGAAAACATGCCGTGAGTTCTCAACCAATTAGCGAGATTTGATTTGCAGGCACTGCCAGCCAGGGGCGGGACGAGCCGAGGGAAATTTTTACACGAGATCGTATGGCCGCGCACCGGGTCGTAGCCTTAGCGCCGCCATCCCTGGCAGCGCCCTTGCCGATCTCCAGACGCAAACCAACATCCACGTGCTAAAATCACACCTCTTCTGGCAATTCATCTCGTCAGATGGAGTTCAACTTGCCTTCATCCCTGGAAAACTTTAGTGACAGCCTGAGCAGGCTGGTCAAGAGGTTTGAGGCCGACAAGGTCCATTACTTGTCAAGAGACTATTCAGAAGCCCAGGTCCGCATCGACTTCATCACCCCCTTCTTCAAGGCTCTTGGTTGGGACGTGGAGAACGAGGCGGGATCACCGCACTACCAACGCGAAGTTCTGGTGGAACAGGGCGAAACGGAGGGACGGCCGGACTATAACTTCCGGGTGGGCGGCCAGACCAAGTTCTTTGTGGAAGCCAAAGCTCCGCGCGAGCCTCTTGACGCGCCCGTGTTTGCCTTGCAAGCCAAGGGATACGCCTGGAACACCAAGCAGGTCTTCTTTGTTGTTCTCACGGGCTTCGAGGAATTCCGTTTCTACGACGCATCCATCCTGCCCGATGAGCGCAGGCCCCATGAAGGTCTGCTGCTGAAGCTCAACTACAGCGAATATCTCGAAAACGCCGGAAAGCTTTGGGAGTTCTCGCGGCAGCGCGTGCTGGCGGGGTCGCTCGATGCCCTGCTCCCCCGCAGCCGTCACGCGCAGAGGATGCGCATCCCGGTGGACAAGGCCTTTCTTGAGGAGATGACGGGATGGCGCGAAGACCTGGCCCGGAACGTTTACAAGAACAATCCTGAATTGACGGCAAAACAGGTGAATGAGGTCGTCCAGCGCCTGTTGGACCGCATCGTCTTCGTGCGGATCGCCGAGGACCGTCACATTATCGAAAGGCGGCAGCTCCTCGACGCCGTGGACTGGTGGAAAGCTCGGGGCAGAAAATTCCACATCTTCGTATGGCTGAACGATATCTTTAGAGCGATCAATGAAGACTTCAACGGCGAAATCTTCAAGCCTCATCTGTCGGAAAGCATTCACATTGATTCCGAAGTGCTGGCCTCGATCATCGAGCGCCTTTACCCGCCTCGCAGTCCCTACCGTTTCGACGTGCTTGGCGTCGAGCTGCTTGGGTCGATCTACGAACGCTACCTCGGCAAGACCATCCGCGTCACTCCCAAACGAGTTTTCGTGGAGGACAAGCCGGAGGTGCGCAAGGCGGGCGGCGTCTATTACACGCCGAAGTATATCGTCGACTATATCGTCAAGGAAACGGTCGGCAAGGTCGTCGAAGACAAGACGCCCAAACAGATTGAAAAAATCCGCATCCTCGACCCGTCCTGCGGCTCCGGCTCATTTCTGATCGGGGCCTTTCAGTATCTGATTGATTACCACGTGCGGTATCTCTCCGGGCGCCCCGAGGAAGCCCAGGTTCATCCGCTGTTCCCTGACCTGATCCGGGACCAAAATGGCGAACCGCGCCTTTCCGTCATTCGTAAGGCCAGAATTCTGAAGAACAACCTTTTCGGCGTCGATATTGACCCGCAATCCGTCGAAATCACCATGATGAGCCTTTACTTGAAGGCGCTGGAAGGCGAGAAATCGCAGTTTCC
Organism: Terriglobia bacterium; assembly: GCA_050745605.1. Lineage (GTDB taxonomy): Bacteria > Acidobacteriota > Terriglobia > UBA7540 > UBA7540 > CALCEB01. The sequence continues at coordinate 10,539 of JBOGKI010000092.1, forward strand.
TCCCAAGCAGCATCTTCTGCCCGAGCTCAAATACAACATCATCTGCGGCAATTCACTCATCGGCCCGGACATCTTCAATCAGGGTTTGCTCTTCGCCGATGAGGAGCGCGACCGGATTAATGCTTTTGACTGGAATTCCGAATCCTCCGGGTTCGGCCACATCATGAAAGAGGGCGGGTTCGATTGCGTGATTGGAAATCCACCCTACGTGCGCATCCAACACCTAAAAGAATGGGCGCCTACCGAGGTGGAATACTACAAGGAGCACTACCCGTCCGCGAGTGCAGGGAATTATGACATTTACGTCGTCTTTGTGGAGAAAGGGCTGAGCCTGCTGGGCCCGCCTGGGCGGCTTGGCTTCATCCTGCCGCACAAGTTTTTCAATTCAAAATACGGGCAGCCGCTCCGGTCTATTCTGGCGGGCGGAAGGCATTTGTCCAAGGTCATCCACTTTGGCGACCAGCAGGTTTTTGAAGGGGCGACGAATTACACGTGCCTGCTGTTTCTGGATAAGTCTGGAAGCCGGGAACTCAACTTCGAGCGGGTGAATGATCTCGACGCCTGGCGCGATGCCGACAATAGCACGGCGGGCAAAATTGCGGCTGCGAGCGTCACAGCGGCGGAATGGAATTTTACGGTCGGGAACGGAGCCGCACTCCTTGAGAAACTGAGCCGGATGCCCGTAAAGTTGGGTGATGTGGCGCAGAGGATGGCCCAGGGTATTCGGACCAGCGCGAACGAGGTCTATGTTCTGGACTTGTTGTCCCCTATGGAGGGCCGTTTTGTAACGGCATACTCGGAAAAGCTCGACGCCAAAATTAAGCTGGAACGCAAGGCCGTAAGCCTGTTCTTGCAAGGGCGTGAAATCAGGCGCTATGCGGTTATTCCCAGTGGCAAGGCAGTTCTGATCCCCTACGAGC
>JBOGKI010000093.1:0-11414 GCA_050745605.1 Terriglobia bacterium
GTCATAGACCGCCGCTACAGCGCAGGGAGGAAGGGAAAAATGCTCTGGAGAGGTTTTCAAAAGCCGAAGCACCTGGTTTGCGACATGGAAACTCTGACCGATAAATACGGTCATTTCCACGCGCAGCCTTTTGAACGGGGGTTCGGAACCACGGTCGGAAATGCGCTGCGCCGCGTGCTGCTCTCCTCGATCGAGGGAGCCGCCATCACGGCGGTTCGGATTGAGGGCGTGATGCACGAGTTCTCCTCCATCCCAGGCGTGGTGGAGGATGCGACGGACATCATCCTCAACCTCAAGCAGATTCCTCTGAAAGTGAATGTGGACGATACGAAGACGCTGTATCTTCACGCCGATCAGCCGGGAGAAGTGACTTCCGCCATGATTCAGGAAGACCCGGACGTCGATATTCTGGACAAGGACGTCCACATCGCCACGGTCAGCGAAGGAGGAAGCCTGCACATTGAAATGCGGGTGGAGCTGGGCCGGGGCTACGTTTCCGCGGAGAAGAACTTTGATGAGGATCTGGCCGTGGGCTACATCCCGGTCGATTCGGTCCATTCTCCGATTCGCAAGGTTAATTTCACCGTGGAAGCGGCGCGTCTCGGCCAGATGACCGATTATGACAAGCTCAACCTCGAGGTCTGGACCAACGGCGCTATCTCCCCGCAGGACTCGATCGGCTTGGCCGCCAAGCTGCTGAAGGACCACATGAACATCTTCATCAGTTTTGAGGAGCCTACGGAAGTGGAATCTTCCACCCCGGAACAGGCCGGCACCTTCCGTAATGAGAATCTGGACCGCTCCGTGGAGGAACTGGAGCTTTCCGTGCGCTCTTACAACTGCCTGAAGAACGCCAATATCACGACCATCCGCGAGCTGGTTCAGAAGACCGAGCCGGAAATGCTGAAGACCAAAAACTTCGGCCGCAAGTCGCTGAACGAGATTAAGGAAATCCTCTCCATGATGGGGCTGAGCCTGGGTATGAAGTTCGACGAGAAGGGCAATCCCGTCATGCCGGGCCCCGAGGCTCCCATGCAGCAGGTCTAGGGGTGGCGCCCGAGTTCAGGACGTAGCGCTGGCTTCCGGCGGGCGAAATTGCCGGCAGGATGCCTGCGCTACAAGCGAAACAGGATATTACCGGTCCAAGGAAGATAATCCGAATGCGTCACCGTAATTACGGCCGAAAACTGAGTCGCAACACCTCACACCGTCGAGCTCTGCTCCGCAACCTGGTCACCTCGTTGATTCTTGAGGAACGGATTGAAACCACCGTAGCCAAAGCCAAGGCCACGCGGGGCGTCGCCGAGGAAATGATCACGCTGGGCAAGCGAGGGGATTTGCATTCCCGCCGCCTCGCCGCCAGCTACTGCATGGTGGCTCCTGCCGTCAAGAAGCTCTTCGATGACATTGCCAAGCGCTACTCAACCCGCAGCGGCGGCTATACCCGCATGGTAAAGATCGGCTGGCGCAAAGGCGACGGCGCGGATATGGCGGTCCTGGAGCTGGTGGGCACCGAAGTCCTGCAACAGCGGGCGGAAGCTCGCGCCAAGCGCGCCGAACGCCGCAAAAAGGCCTCCGAGGAAGCCGAAGAGCGCGCCGCTCGAGAGCAGGCCGCTCCACCGAAAGACAAGGATAAAGAGAAAGACAAGTGACCAGCGACAAGTGGCAAGTTAGGGCGTGACACCTTTGGCAGTCAGCGATCAGCGGTCATCACGCGCGGGCGTGTTGAGGCCATGAGATGTCAAGCCTCGTGAAATAGCGAAGTCCTTTTGGCTTGACAATGGCGAGCAGGCGCGATATAGACGATGCCACTTTCACTTGCCAAGGCGCGAGCCCGGCTTCCGGTAGTTGCGACGCGGTTGCCAGAGGCGGATTCCTTCGGCTGGGCGTTTCCACGAAATTGTGTCGCAAAGAGAGGGGAATTTTCATGAAAAGGTTGCTCGGATTTGTTGCAGCAGTGTGTCTCATCCTATTTCCAGTTTCGGCCGTTCGAGCCCAGGAACATCCGAAGACGGTTGCGGTGATCGTCAACGCGACGCCGAAGCCTGGCATGCAACAACAATGGGAGGCGGCTCTGAAGAAGGTGGTCCAGTGGCGTCGGCAGCATAACGATCCCTGGACCCGCTATGTGTGGGAGGTCATGAGCGGCGATGAGACCGGCACGTACGTGGTCGGCAGCTTTGGGCACGATTGGAAGGATTTCGACGAGGAGTCAAAGCTCATGCAGGGTGACCCTGTGGCGTCGATCATGGATCCCGTCACTCAATCTCACGAGTATTCCTACTCTGAGCTCCTGACGGACATTAGCTCTATGCCGACCGGCGGCCAACCGTCTCCTTATCTCGAGCTGACCAGCTATTCCTTGAAGCCTGGAGCCGAGCGCGACGTGATCGCAGTCATCAAGCAGGCCAACGCGGCCGAAAAGAAAACCAACTACCCCTCCAAGCCTTCGGCTTGGTACTCGCTTCTGAACGGCGGGCCAAGCGGAACCCTTGTTGTGGTCAGCGCCCGGAACAACTGGGCTGACTTCCAGCCTCCCACCCAGAGCTTTTCGGACATGATTGCGAGTGTTTACGGCAAAGCGGGCGATGAGGCCCTGCGCAAGACGTTCTTCCGCAGCATTCGCGCATCAACGTCAGCCATTCTGAGGTACCGGCCCGACCTCAGCTACATTGCAGCCGCGCCATAGCGGATCCGCGCCGCTGCGGCAGCCGCGGTCAGTTCGATTCTTGAATTGACCGCGGTTTTAGTGTCGCAAGATCCCACGGCGAGGAGAGCGCTGCCCTTGGCTACAGGGTTTGGTCTTGCCACCTGTCACTCGTCACTCGTCACGGTTTCAAAGTTACCCGCACCCACCACTCGCTTTAGCGTACGCAATCCTTCCAAAATCGCGCTTCTCTCCGCGGGCTTTGCCCGTTGCAACGCTTCCAGCAGGGGATGGATTTCAATTGCCAGGAGCGTTTTCCGCATATAATCCCGTACCAGCTTTGAAATCACCACCTTGGTCAGGCGTCCGTCCCTCTCATCGCGCCGGCGCTCCACCGTGCCTCGCTCCTGAAGCCGGTCGACGATACCGGAAACCGTGGTGTGCGCCAGGCCAAGCTGCCGGCCGAGTTCCTTCATGCTGAGTCCGTTGGAATGAAACGGGATTTGCATCACGCCGCGTTGTGGCCCGGTGAGCTGGCCGCGCGAATTCTGTTTCCACGGGTTTTCGCAGCACCCGCCACAGCTCGCGCAGATTGCGATCGATCTCCTGAGCCATGCTCGCCAGTTCCGGCTTTCGATTCATCGCCCATCCCCGGCGATGCGTCGAGCACGTAGCCAGTCACCGCCCAATGCCACCCCGCCCGGAACGCGCCGGAGGCAGTAAAAATCCAGGCGCCAGGGGATCACCCAGAGTCCTGAGACACTCCGGCGCGACTTCCTTTGAAAAGACCTACGATGTTGGCGACTGTCTATTCATTCGGCTTTGCCTCTTTTGCTCCATCTGCTGCTGAAACTGCGCTAGCTTCGACTGCTGATCCGGCGTCAGCACGTTGAAGATCTTCCACTCGGACTGCGCGCGGGCCACCGTCATCTGCGCCTGGATTTGAGCCAACTGAGTGGCAAGGGCTTGGACCTTAGCCTGATTAAAAGTAGCGGTTTCGGTGGCCTGGAGAAGCTGCTGGCGAAGAGCTTCCTCCTGTTGCATCAGCGGGCGCATCGCCGTCCACGCGGCGGAGTGGATGGATTGAATCTGTGATTGCTGGTCTTCCGTGAGGCCGAGCATCGCTGCCATCATCGGGCCCATCGGTCCCCTCCCGTGGCCGCGCCATCCGTGCGCCGGGCCCGAGCTTGAACCCGATGGAGGTTCTGCAGGGGCTGGATTGGAATCGCCGCTCTGCGCGAAGGCCACCATCCCGGACAGGGCGAGCATGAGCATGGTCATCGTGAGTTTTGATAACTTGGTTTTCATTGGTAGTGCTCCTTTTTGTTGGTAGTTCGTGTTGCCGGTTGCTGGCCGGCATGCACGTCCATGGCGAAGCTGCTGCTTGCTTCCACTATCATAGGATGTGATTGTGGAACGGAAGTTGGAGAAATGGGTGTAAAGCTGCGGTAAATTCAACCGCGCCAGCATCGGCTCTGGGGCTGCATCCGCACCGGCGGCGATCCCTGCCGCCTGATTGTAAAATTCCTGTAAATCCGCGCTTCAGCGCGCATCGGACGTGGCGTCCACCCCAACGGGGGATATAATAAGCACCGTGCTGCTCGCGCGAATCAGACCCTATCTGTCTTTCATAATCTTCAGCGGGTCACTGCTGATCCTATTGGTCGCGGGCCTCTTTCTCTACCAATGGATTAATCGCCTCAGCCACCTTGACCGGCAGCATGATCAGGAAGACCTTGTAGCGGGGATGGTGAACCTGGAGAGAGGATTTTCGGCGGAGCTCGCTGAAATGGTATCGTCTTTCCGCCCCGTGCCCAGGGTTCACGCTGGAAATTCCTGGGGAACCTACCTGTTCGAGTCATATTCGCAATGGAGGACCACGACGAGGTGGCCAGACCTTATTCATTCGGTCAGCATCGCGATCCGGTCGCGCGACGGAAAGATCAGCTTCGAAACCTTCAACCCCGCAACCGGGGATTTTGCCCCACAGTCGTGGCCCTCGTCCTTGACTGGATTCCGGCAGGCTCTGCAGAATGACACTTTCATCCACAGGTTTCGTTTGCCGTTCCTGCCCCGTGGATTCGCGTCGCTCATGATGGACAACCACCCCGTCCTCGCGGTTCCTCTGTTCAACCTCTTGCCCGGGCAGAAGACCAACGTCGCTGCGATAGAACGTGGGCCGCTTGACCAGACTCATCCATCGCTTCCCCCCGGACCTCCCGGCTCGCCACCAACCGGGCCGGGGTCCACAAGCTGGCCACGAAACCAGTTCATCCGCCAAGCGGAATTCAAGTTGGCCGGATGGTGCTTTCTGGAACTCGATCCCGGGTATTTGAAGGCGCAGGTGCTCCCCAACCTTGTGCAGCAATACTTCGGCGCCTCCGGTCTTGCGAAGTACCATGTGGCCGTCATCACGGGCGATCCGCCCCAAATCGTTTACGCATCCGGTCCCTCGCTCACCGCGGCTGGGTTTTCCACCTATGACGCAAAAATCACGCTCTTTGCCCCACGGATGCACTTCGTATTCTTCGGCCCGAATCGCGAGGCGAGAGCGCGGGAAGAGCGGCTTCGCCGCCGTGTGGATGTGGCGGAAGGCCGCGGCGTGGCCCCGGGTCCGCTGGTCCCATCTGAGCTACGGTGGAGAGAAAGGGTGAGCGCCGACCCCCATGCCTGGCAGCTTGTGGCAAGGGATAAGCGGGGGTCGCTCGGGGTTGAAGTCAATGCCGTCCGCCGGCGGAATCTGGCGATTGCCTTTGGAACGCTTCTCCTCCTGGCGTTGAGCATCGGAACGCTGGTGATGGCGGCGCATCGCGCCGCGCACCTCGCCCGCCGCCAGATGGAGTTCGTGGCCGGAATCTCCCATGAATTACGCACTCCGCTCACCGTGATTGAATCGGCGGCGCACAATCTGGCTCAGGGTTTCGTGGACGAGCCGGGGCGCGTCAAACAGTATGGCGAGGCGATTCAAACCGAGGGCCGGCGGCTTTCCAGCCTGATTCAACAGACCCTGGGTTATGCGGCCCTGCAGTCCGGCCGGCAGCATTATGAATTCAGACCCGTCGCCGTGACCGAGGTGCTGGATCGTGCCTGGGCCGCCTTTGCTCCGGCCTTTGAGGAGGCTGGGTGGGCCGTGGAAAGGGACGTAAGCCCGGATATTCCCCCCGTCGAAGCCGACCCTCTGGTCCTGGAGAGCGCCATCAAGAACCTGTTCTCGAATGCGCTCAAATATGCCTCACAAGGGAAGTGGCTGCGAATTACGGCGCGCACGGCTCACAAATTGAGACGGAAAGAAGTCGTGATTTCAGTGGAAGACCGCGGGCCGGGCATCGACCCTGGGGACTTGCCGCACATCTTCGAGCCATTCTACCGGGGCCGTAAGGTGATCGCATCATCCACTTCGGGGGCGGGCTTGGGATTGAGCCTTGTCGCCGAGCATTTGCAAGCGCACCAGGGACACGTGGCGGCTCAAAACGCCAAGCCCAAAGGAGCAAGATTCATATTGTATTTGCCCTCCTCGGGGTGAGGACCGGCTCAGGCTGAGAAATAGAACGACCGATGCCTGCTGTTTTCTGACTCGGGATTTTGAGCCATGAGCCGGCTTCGGCCTTGCGGCGACGGATGAATCCCATGACTAAAACATCCGTATTAAAGGGCCCATGTATCCTGCTGGTGGAGGATGAGCCGGGATTGTTGTTGAGCCTGACAGACCTTTTCGCCAATCAAGGGTACCGGGTGGAGACCGCACAGGACGGGACAAGCGGGCTGGAGACCGCGTCACGGGGCGGGCTTGACTTGATTGTGCTGGATGTAATGCTCCCCGGCATCGACGGCTTTGAAGTCTGCCGCACGCTCCGGCGCCGCAATATTCACACTCCCATTCTGATGCTCACGGCGCGCGCCGAGCTGGTTGACAAAGTCCTGGGGCTAAAGCTCGGGGCCGACGACTACTTACCCAAGCCGTTTGCGCCCCCGGAACTGCTGGCCAGAGTTCAGGCGATGCTGCGAAGGGCCGCTTCACCTCAGGCCGTCCAGCCGGATAAGACCTTCCAGTTTGGCCCGGTGGTTGTGGACTTTCGCAGTACCCAGGTGCGGAAGGACGGTTCACCCGTGGAAATGTCCGCGCGTGAGTTTGAGCTGCTGAGTTACTTCATCCAGCACAAGGGAACGACATTATCACGACAGCAATTGTTGAAAGACGTTTGGGGATACGACTCTGCGGTTATGACGCGCACTGTCGATGTCCACGTGGCGCTGTTGAGGCAGAAGCTGGAAGGCGATCCGAAGAATCCTCAACACTTCCAGACCGTCAGGGGACTGGGGTACAGGTTCCTGGACCAGCGTGAAAGTGAAGGCGGCGAAACTCGGGCCGATGGCTAAAGATTGCCTATTGCCCGCTGCTGGTCCCCGGGTGTGTGCCCTGATTCGGGCTCCCGGTCACAGTCAGGGGTGTTTTCAGCACAAAGTCGATTTTGGTTTCGGAAGGGATCGAGACCTGCTGCCCATGGGACGCGCCTTGAGCAACCGTCCCGCCCGCGGCGCCCACGCCGGCCCCAATGGCTGCGCCGGCGCCGTGGCCGATCAGGCCTCCAATCAGCGCCCCGAGACCCGCGCCGCCACCGATCTTTTCCGCGCTATTCTTGCCGCGAGAGTCGCCTGTCTTGTCGTAGTAACCGCTTTCGACGTTATAAGAGTTGCCATTAAAAGTCAGACCCGTCAATTCCACTTTCAGCTCGGACTGGCCTTGGTAGTGACCTGCGCTGTGAACCTGAACGAGGCGGACTTTGGCATCAGCCCCTTGCGGAATCACAACGTGATCGCCGATCGCCACCGGGGAAAACACCACGGCAGAGAACTCCTGACCGGATTGAGCGGTTTGCGAAGTGATCGAGTCAATCATCCGCACGCTCACCACCGTGCCAGCCGGGACGGTGAATGTGACCGGTGGGGGCGGAGGAGGCGGGGGGGCAGCGGCAGGCGCAGCCACGGGGGCTGGACTTGCCGCTGCCGCGGATTGGGCGGGTTGATTGGGGTTGGTTCCTGCAAAGCTTGGCGCTGGAGAAGGCGGCTGATCCTGCGACGGCTGTGGCTGCTCAGTCATCGCCATTTCTGAATCACTCTGCGCCGGTTGATGCGCATGGTGGCGCCGGCGTGGCGTGCGCGTGGCCGCTTCAGACCGAACCGGGGGAGCCGGACTTGAAGCGGAACCGGTGGATTGAGCATCCGCATCTGTCGAAATCGTCAATTGATCCACCACCTGCTTTGTGCCCGGAGCCTTTTGCGCAAGGCCTTCGATGGCCAGCTTTTCGAGCGGCGCGCGGACTTCACCGGTCAAGGTGACAACGCCGTGGTCCGAGGTCACATGAACATCAAGCTGTTTGAGCTCCGGGTTCTGGTACAACTGTGACTCGACGGCGGCAACGATCGCGGCATCATCTGGAGGGCGTTGACTCGCCGCGCATCCGAAGAACAGCAGCGCCGCCCCGATCGCCACGGCGAGTCCGCCTATCGTGAGATTCCTTCTCATGCTTTCCTCCTCAGCCCCACGGCCGGCTCATTGCCTCTATCTTGTCACTTGTCGCTGCTTTATTGTTTGCCCGTTTCCGAAGAGCGATCCCACACGGCGTGCAGCTCGGCTCGTTCCTGCTCGCGGAGCTGCTGCAGCCGGGCGCTTTGCGGAGCCTTGAGCACCGGGAGCAAACTCTCGAGCGTCCACAAGCGGATCTGATTCACCTTGGCGATTCGCGCTTCAGAAGACAGCGAAGCATCCGCAACAGCCAAGTTGATCTTCCGCTGTTCTTCGTCCACGATGGGCCGGACCTTGCCTGCCTGGTCTGCGTTCAGCCCCAGTTGCGCGGAAAGCCACGCAACTTCCGGCTCCGATTCCTGGGCGATGTTTTGCTCGGACAGGTCTTCATCCTTCATGCCAGTGGGGCGGCGCGGGGGCGCCGTCTTGGTGTAGAGCAGAGCGATGGCAATCAGTCCCGAAATAAAAATCGTCAATGTGCACAGGAAGATAATTTTTGTTTCGATGTCTCCCCGCCGCCGCCATGCCTGAAGCCTTTTGTCGTCCAACATCGAAAAGGCTGTCATGCCTGGAACCATCGCTCGCCGCGCCATCTCTTCCGGGGCCTGAATTTCTCCCATACTTGCCTCTCGCCACTTACTCTGATGATCTGTTTAACACGCGGAGATACGGCAAGTTGGTAAAATCCCTGTAAAAACCCTGGTAAAACCGGTCCTGATACGTCGCGGGCCTTCAAACGCTTGTCCGCCAAGCCCAGCGCGCGGCCCGGCCCCTAACGGTTTAGAACCGGCGGTTTCTCATCGGTGTTCCCCGCTGGCTTGGAGGCCGGCCGTTTCTTCTCAAGACTGGGGCCATCACTCTTCTCCGGCAGGCGTTTGGCTTCGAGCATTGCGAGCCGCGCCTTGACGTCCTCAAATTCCGACGTCGATTCCAGATACCGCTCCTGTTTGGGGAAAAGCTGTTTGATCTCTTCCTCGGATTTCACAATGCGGTCGGCCGTGGGAGGATGATCCATGAAAACGCCGGCCACGCTTCCCGGCTGCTTCCGGCCCTCATCCAGAACTTTGCCGAAGAAGGTGACATAGGAGTTGGGGTCATAGCCAGCCTTGTACATGTACTGCAAGCCCAGGTAATCCGCTTCCGCCTCGTCCTGCCGGCTGAACGTGAGGAAGGCCATGGGCACGCCCAAGTTATAAGCCGTGGAGACACCCAGGTAGACGGGATAGGTCATGGGTACAAACATCAGAGGAATCATGGCGTATTGAAGCAGCGTTTGGCGGGTCATCTCCGAAGCCCAGTGGCGGGCGGCAACATGGGCAATCTCGTGCGCCAGCACACCGGCGACTTCGCTTTCGTTATCGGCGGCTTCCAGCGCGCCGGAGTTCAGATAAACGAAACCACCTGGGAGGCTGAAGGCGTTGATCACCGGCGAGTCAATGATCTTGACGGTCAGGGGAACTTTCAAGTCTGAGTTGCGCGCTACGTTCTGGGCGACGCGATTGACGTATTCGTTGACCACGGGGTCTTTCAATAGCTTCGCGGATTTGTCAATCTGCTGGGAATATTTCCTGCCAATTGCGACTTCTCTTTGTTCGGAAATGATGCTGCGGTGAGCAACTTTGCGGTTTCCAATATTGTCGATGTCCGTCTTCTGATCCGCGGCACGCGCGGCCGAAATACCTCCTGTTAGCATGACCACGGCCATCAAAACCCATACGCGCCGCATATTTCCTCCTCGCCCCAATACATCCCTTCCTTTAGGATCGCACTGGGACCTTGTCTCAAACCTACGCGTCCGATAAGCTGGCTTTCGAGTCGCCTGCCATTCCTATGTGTGATGAAGGATCGAACCCAAGGGTTTGAACCTACTCTGTTAAATTCAGGTAAATTCTTCAGAAGCATACCTCCCGTGGTTCCAAGCATCCAACGTCGTGACCATCTTGCAAGAGGCAAGGGCGCTGGGAGTTCGGTTCTTCGGTGCATCAGCCCCGGCGAGGGCTGAGTTCGCGGCAAGGGCGCCCGTCTCCGATGGATCTCCGCGGCCGTCGAGAGGGCTGTAGCGGCGGTCGGAGCTTACCCTGGCAGGGGCCGCCGGTCTTGCCGCGCTCCACGCTTTGCAGCGAGGCAGACGCCGAGCGCCACTACAGAAAAAACCGTCACTATAATTGGCGATCCTCAATATCGGCTTGTCAAAATGAAAAGTTTCGGCCCCAACTCTCCCCATGCGACTCAGCCAAACGCGCCGGTCTCCGACCGCTCCATGAAACACTGTCGATGGTTCCTGCTCTGCCTGCTGGCCACGCCTGTCACATTGAGCGCGAGGGGCGCTTCCCTCTCCCCAGATTCCCCGCTCGATTTGGGCTTTCGGCAGATGTACAACTTGCAGTTCAGCGATGCGCACAAGACTTTCTACGAGTGGGAGCAAACGCATTCCAACGATCCGCTGGGCCCAACCGCGGACGCCGCGGCTTACTTGTTTTCGGAGTTCGACCGGCTCGGAATCTTGCAGTCGGACTTGTTTGTGAACGATAAGAAGTTTGGAAAGCGGCAGGTCGAGCGGCCCAACCCGGCGGTCAAGAAGGCCTTCGAGTCGGCGTTGGACAAAAGCGCCCGATTGGCGGCGGCCGCGCTGGCAAAATCACCGCAAGATGCGAATGCCCTTTTCGCCGAAGTGATGAACCTCGGTCTGCAGGCAGATTATCAGGCCTTCATCGAGAAGCGGGACTTGCCCTCACTGGCCGCCATGAAGCGTGGCGGCTTGTTGGCCGACAAGCTGTTGAAGATCGATCCCACCTGTTACGACGCTTATCTGGCGTTAGGCGTTGAGAACTACATTTTGGGCCTGAAGCCGGCTCCGGTCCGCTGGCTGCTGCGCCTTTACGGCGCCCAAACCGACAAGAACGTCGGAATCGAGAAGCTGCGCTTGACCGCGAGCAAGGGACATTTCCTCCGGCCCTTCGCCCGGCTGCTGCTTGCCGTTGCCGCTCTCCGTGGTCATCATCGAGAGCGGGCCCGCGAGTTGCTTCAGGAGTTGGCCCAGGAATTTCCCAATAATGGGCTCTACCGGCGAGAATTGGCCAAACTCCAATAGCGCTCTCCTAGTATTACTATGTTAGGTTGGGCGGGTTGCCATCGCAATTCAGATAATAAAATTGCGGCAGGGAGGGCAACCATACAACTTTAATCCGCCCGAAAATGGATGTTGTTTCAAGCCTTGAAACTGGCGGATTTCTCGACAGACTT
>JBOGKI010000094.1:0-11412 GCA_050745605.1 Terriglobia bacterium
GGCCGGAGGCATGCCGCTGTAAAAGGTGGCGCAGGTGACGACCGGAATGTCAATGGGCGGAAACAAATCCACCGGCATCCTCACCGCGCTGGTCAGCCCCATGATGCAGACAATCAGGCAGATGACGATGATGAAGTAAGGGTTGCGAAGAGAAAACCGGGCCATTACTCCGCTCCAGCCAATGAAGTCAGATTCGCCGTCTCTGGCTTAACCCTTTCACCCGGATGGAAGCGGCTCAGCTCTCCGAACACCGCCATCTCGCCTTCGTGCACACCCGAGACAATCTGAACTTCGCTGGCGGTTTCGAGCCCCAATTGCACCTGGCGTTGCACGATTTGATTCTGGCGGTTGACCGACAGAATCGTTCCCTGGTTGTTTCCTTTCATTTGCACGGCCTGGAGGGGCAACGTGAGAGCATTCTTCACACTTTTGACCGGAATCTGAACGTAGGCGTACATTCCCGGGACAATTTCGTACTTGGGATTGGCAACCTGAACTTCCGTGTGCATCGTTCGTGTCTCCAGATCAATCTCGTCGGCATAGCGAATCACCGTGCCCTGGAAGACCTTGCGGAGCGTCGTAACCTGGACATTCACATGCTCTCCCAAGTGGACGTCCGGCACCACGCGTTCCGGCACCGGAATCACGAGGCGGAGAACATTGTTTTGGGAAAGGCGGCAGAGCGATAGAGTAGATGTGGCGTTTGAAGTTCCGGCCGGGAGCAGCGCGCCGGTGTAGGCATCGAGCTTGGTCACCACGCCATCGAAGGGGGCGGTGATGCGGGCGTAATTGAGAAACGCCTTGTCCTTGTCCAGCATGGATTTGGCCACGGATAGTTCCTGCTGGGCGGCAGCAAGAGCATCTTGAGTTGCGGATACACTGGCGCTCGTTTCCAGATCCTTGGCGTGAGCAACATCCACTTCTTCCTGGGAAATAAGGTCTGGCCGCGCCTTCTGTACTCCGGCAAAGCGGGTATAAGTCACATGCGCGACATTGTAAGCCGATTCAGTGCGGCTGAGGTCCTGCTCGCTCCGGGCGACATCCTTCTCAGCCCTTTGCACGGCGGCCATATCCTTCGCCACCTGAGCGTCGAGTTCCGGCACTTCGAGCACTGCCAGCAACTGCCCTTGCCGCACGTGCGTCCCCCAATCGATGTAAAGCTTTTTCACATAGCCGGAGACCTTGGCGGTCACATCAATCTGCTGAAAGGGGATAAATTCCGAGGCGATGCGCAGAGAGTTGGACAGATCCTGTCGCGTCACCTTCACCACTCCCACTGTGACTGCTTTGGCGGGGGCATCGTCCGCCTTGCTTTCTCCGGAACGGGCGCAGCCGGACACGCCCACGCTGGCCGCGACTAATGTCAAAGCGCAGGCCAGCCTCAGGGTTGGGTTCCTCGACTTTTGCCTGCTCATCGTTTCGTCAATTCCTTTTGAAGCTTGATCGACGCCTCGCTGCCCAGCTATTTCGCAAGACGATGGCGGCGAAGAATCCCGAAGAGGGGGTCCGCCAGGACCCCTCGCCTGATTCCCGCCACGGCGGGAAATTTGTAGAACCATTTTCCTCAGTCCAACCGTTTCACCAACTCGCGAAGTCTCTCCAGGGAAAACTCTGATGCCCGGCAAAGCTCAATAATGGCCTGCTCCTTTTGAACAAGCTTCTCAGAGGCGGCCGGAACCCGGACCGCAATGCTTTTGGGTATCGATTAAACTCCATGCCGATCCCCATGAATCAGGTCGCCGGTTTGAACTTGCACGCCTCCCACCTCAACTGGGTGTCCAAACTCAACGATGTGTGCGTAAGCGTGCGACACGCTGAGGTGTCCTGCAAAAAAGTGAAACCCGAGGGAGTTCACCGCATTCAAATCTCGAACGGAGCCGTTGGTGACATAGCCCACACATCCAAGCGCTTGGCAAATGCTGGCGTGAACTTCGCCCATAAAAGCTCCAAGGCCCGCGCTGTGGTCTATGTCCTCCAGTACGACAACACGAGGCACTGGAATCGTCAAAACATAACTCCACCAGTCGGTCCGGTCGGCAAAACTAAAGCCGCGGACAGCGGGCAGCGATGGAACCGTCGGCGCGGCGGCTGAACGGATTCGGCCCGTCACCGCATACCCCAGCATCGGGGGAAGTTGGCCAAAGATGCAGCGGATCGAAGCATTGGTAAATCCTTCGTTGCGCTGGCGGACGTCGAAAGTTTCAATGGCGTTCGCCACAGCGCACCCGTCCAGACGGCGAAGCGCCTCGAATTGCTCGGGAGTGAGTGATCGTTCCAATCTCGACCTCCGTTTCGAGGAAGATTGTGGCATTCGGAATCGGGTGCGATGCCGGGCTCGCCGCGTGATGAGCGGAGATCGAGCCCATGCTGACCCGGATTACCCGTGAGGTGGATTGCTAACTATCAAGCGGAGGGGCGCGAAGCTGGCATGAACTGACAGGAGTGTGGCGCATGGCAGAGGCAGGAAGCGGGCCGATCAACATGCCCACGAAATGCAGCAGCGCCGGTTGAGGAATGACCGCAACCGGTCCAAGACACAGCCGGTGAACCCGGGGACGGCAAATATCCTGGGCGTTCGCCTGCGGCAGGTCCCACCCCCTGCCACCATCGAAGTGATAACGGCAGCGGCGGGCCTGCTCGCCAAACGCCAAAATCGAGACGATGACGAGAAGCCAAAAGGCAGCCAAACGTATGAAGGCGGGCTTTCTCACTTGAACTCGCAAGCTATCCCTCGCCGCAGACAAGCGTGATCAGTGAACAAGTTTACATGCAGCTTCCGGTGCGATGCCTTCACAACTCAGACGGGTTGCTCAGGCAACCGAAGCACTCAATATAGCACTTCGAGTCCGGGATTCCAAACGCAAATGGGATTGGGGAAAAAGCCCGCAGGGAATCAACTTTTCCCCGCGGGGTTCGGAAGCGCAGTGAGTAACCCTTAAGGCAGAACGTACCGCACGTCCAGGTAAGCCATGCCCAGGTGGGCGTTTTTGGGTGAATTGACGGCGATGAACCATGGGGCGCGCGTCAGATAACTGTACTGGGTCATCAACTGCAGCGCCCCGTAGTGCGGGTTCTTCCAGAAAGTCTGGATCAGGCCAACGCTAAGTTCCTGAAGAGACCTGTTGTTGGAATTGGAAGATCCCGGGTAGCCATAACCCACGTAGCTGGCGGGGCTGGTACTGGTCGCAGGAATCACGTCGTAGTTCTGGAAGTAATAGGCTCCGCCGTAGTAGCTGTAAATTAGAGAGTTCGGCGTGACGTTGGCCTCAAAACCGCCGATCATCGATTCGGCGTGCTCAAGACCTGGAGTGCCGTCGGGATGAACAATAAAGTCCGGCCCCAGCCCGATGATGTAGCGGCCGCCGCCATCGCTGTAGAAGGTGTTCAAAATGGCGTGAAAGTTCTTGGCCAGCTCAAGATTGAAGTTGATCGATGCACCGCCGCCCGTTGCCGTGGCCGTTGTATTGTTCGGGGTGTATGTCTTGAACTGGCTCATCAACCCCACAAACTCGATGTGCTCCAGCTTGCCTCCCGTGTGCCCGTCGATAGCGATTTTGCCGATGAGGTCGGGAAACAGGTTGGCGCTGCTGGTCCCGGCCCCGGTGTCAACCTGGCTGGCAGAGAAGTTGGAAGGCAACGTCACCGCAGGGCTCACATACTGGTTGGGATTTTCAACTGACAGGCCCATCGTCACCACCTTGCTGGGGTGGTAGAGGAACCGGAACTGCAATTGACGCGACCAGGTGAGTCCCAATTGGTAATTCGTATCAAAGTCCTGGGAGTAGAAGATGTCCGAAGGCATGGGTGAGATTCCGACCCGGTTTGGAGTGATCATGCTCCAGGACTGCCCGGCCAGAAATTCGAACTTGCCGTGAGTCACATCAACCCAGAAAAGGCGAATCCGGAAGCTGTCGCTGTTGCTGGTGACGAAAGCCGTGTTCGGCTGAGCGCCCAAAAAGTCAGACTCCCAATAGCCCCGCACCTTGTCGCCGTGGACCGTGCTATCAATCATCAAGCCCAGGCGGCTGTTCTGAATGCTCTGCCGATATTCCGTGAGCCCGGTCTGGGGTGTGTTCCCGTAAGGAATCGAGCCGAAAGAGGTGCCGATCCCGCTGCCCGTATTCGTGCTGCGGAAGAAAGCCGTAGCGTCCATAAATCCGACGGGCGTGAACTCGGCCCGGCCGATACGAAGTGAAATCGGCGCCTCTGGAGCGTTAGGAACCGCCGGGTTCATTTGTTGATCGCTCGCATTCAATCCGTCTTCGGCTGAAGATGGAGCCAGGCGGCCCAGTGAAATCGGCAGCGCGGCGTCGCTCGCTTTTTGGGCGGCCGCGTCGGACTCAGGAATCACGGGCGCCAGGCTGGCCACCTGATTTTCGGTTGTGCCGGCAGGTGGTGCAGCCGCCTTCGCGGGAACTTCGGTCTGTGCTGTTACGGCTTTGGCTTTTGGGGGAGTTGATGGCGATGCAACCCAAGCTTTGGCAGGCTGTGCAGTGGCAACCTTTTCCAGAAGCTTCTTCTCCTGGTCAAGCGCCTGCTGCATCTTTTCGATCTGCTTTTGTTGCTCCATGAGCTGGCGCTTCAAGGCATCCATCTCACTCTGAGACGCCGCGTTGGCGGGCTGTTGGGCCGATGCGGACGTGCTGTTTTGCGAGGTCTGGCGTGTTGCCGGAGAGCCATTACTGGTCCCCTGTGCATCGCTCGCCTGCGGAGCCGCCGGATTAGCGTAGCCCATGCTGCTCACCATGAAAAGCGCGCCCAGCAGCAGCCATGTTTTTCTTCTCAAGCGTTGCATTGTTTCTCCTTTTTGCCGCACTGCACACCGGGATCTCAGGATTCTCCGAGAGCAGGAGGCGGGACTGTTTCCACCTGACTGTAAGGACTAAATACCAACTTATATTCGATGGGGATTACGGCTGTGTGAACGAATGGTAAAGAGTAAGTTACGGCACGATTCGTTGGTTACGGGCGTGTCGCCGCCATGAATGATTATTACTGCTGGAAAGCTATCTATATATCATGGGCAAAGCACAGGAAGAAGGAGGACATTAGCCAGTAGGACCGGAGGGTCGCTGGTTAGCGGCTTACGAGGCGCGAGGAAGGCTGGGAAGCAAAATGGTGAAGGTTGACCCCTTCCCTAGGCGGCTTTCAACCTGCACGGCGCCCCCCATCCGTTCGACGATGTGTTTGACAATTGAAAGCCCCAGCCCCGTCCCACCGACTTCATGCGAGCGTGCTTTGTCCACGCAGTAGAACCTCTCGAAAATCCTCGATAAATGCTCGGAGGAAATGCCGATCCCGGTGTCCGCCACGGAGATGAAGGCTCGGTTGTCAATAGCCGGGCCGCTCTCGATTCGTACTTCACCACCCGGTTGGTTAAATTTCACAGCATTATCCACAAGATTGAGGATCGCTTGTTCCAGATGCAGCCGTGGGCCAAGGACTTCAGCGTTTTCGAGCCGCCCGGTCTTGAGCGTGACGCCTCTGGCGCGGGCCTCCGCCTCAACCGTGCGTAGGGCCCCTTCCGCCACCGCTCGAAGGTTGACGGGCTCGGATTCTGCAGGCTCACGGCCCGATTCAAGCCCGGACAGAATCAGCAAGTCCGAAGTGATGTTGCCCAGGCGTTTGGAGTGCGCCAGGATGACTTCAACAAAGCTCCGGCGGTTGGGGGCGTCGTCCAGAGCGCCTTCCAGCAGCGCCTCCGCATAGCCGCGGATGGCCGTCAAGGGAGTGCGCAATTCGTGGGAAACGTTGGCCACAAAATCCCGGCGGACCCTTTCCAGACGTTCGAGCTCGGTAATGTCATGAAGGATGGCGATGGCTCCGGCGCCGCCGCCTTCCGCCAGTGGCGCGGCTTGCACCTCGAACATACGGGCGCCCGCCGCCTGGAGCTGCAAGGTCTGCTTCAGCGGTTTGTCGGTGTGGAGCACGGCCGCCAGCAGTTCGCTCAATCCTACGTCCCGGACAGCTTCGAGCAAGGGCGTGCGGGGCGGAAGCAACGGATTCACGCCCGTGAGGCGAGAAAAAGACTCGTTGAAGAAGGTCAAACGAAGGTCGTGGTCCACGGCCACCACGCCCTCGCGCATGGCGGCCAGAATGGCTTCCCGGCGTGCCGATTCGCCCTTCAGCCGGTCCAGTAAATCCCGAAGTTGGGCGGCAGCGCGGTTCAGGGACCGGGCCAGCGCCCCCAGCTCGTCATCCGCTTCGAGCAACGAGGCCGGAACTAGCTGGCTGTCACGGACCAGGTTTTCCGAGACCGACTCGATGGCAACAATGCGGCGGGTCAGGGACCGGGAAAAGAAATAGGCAATGATCAAGGCCAGCAGCGCAGCAAGAAGCGTGGCGGCAAAAATTCTCCAGCGGATGGCGGATAGCTCCCGGTCAAGACCCGCGAGCGGCACGGCCAGGCGCAGGATCGTCCCAGCCCGTACTTGGTACGAGCATTGAATTGCCACGTAGCAAAGGTTCTGATCGATTCCCTTGCCGCTGCGCAGTGAAATTCCGCTCCTTGCGGCGCGAGCCTGCTCGACTTCCGGCCGGTTGGCAAGGTTACCCATTCCCGCCGGTTCCTGTGCGGAATCCGCCAGCACCCCGCCGCTCGGACTGATCACGGTGACCCGGCTGTGGGACCGTGCGGCCGCGTCCCGGGCCCAATCCTCAAGCCTTGTGGTAGACGTTGTTTGGAGTTCCCCCGCCAGGATTTCCGCCTGGGCGGCAAGGCGGTTTTCGACATACTCCGTCTGGCGGGATGCTGTGTAATGCCCCAGGTAAAAGTCCACGACCAGCAACGTGGCGGTAATAAGCAGCAGGGCAGTGAAGAGAAGTTTGCGGAAGATAGGACTGTGGACCGTCATATTTGCGGCGAAGCCTGGGCCTCGTGCGACCGGTGGCGGTTTCTATTAATGACCGTTCGAGCCAGACTTCCCGCTCACAAAACGTTCCAGCAGGTCCAAAACGCGGGTCACGGTCACGCGAAACTCTGCCCACTCAGCCTCGCGGCAGTCCGCCCCAGCTTCGACAGCCTGGAGGCGCCGTTCCGTCTGGCACTCGAACCTTTCCATGAGGTTCGTTTGCGCTAGCAGGTTCTCTTCAATACGGGTCAATCTTTCTTTCTTCAACCCTCATAACACGTCGTTATCTACCCTTCCGCCGCAGTTTCAGCGAGGAAGCGGTATCCGGCGCCACGCACCGTTTGCAGGTAGCGTGGCTTGTCCGGCACCATCTCAATCTTTTCACGCAGCCGCCGGATGTGCACATCCACCGTGCGCGGTGTGACGAAGCGGTCCCTGCCCCACACCTCATCCAGGAGTTTGTCCCGTCCAAAAATCCGGCGGGGATGCGAAGCCAAAAACTCCAGGAGCTTGAATTCGAGCGTGCTCAGCTCCACGGTCTTGCCTCGCACCGTGACTTCCTGCGTACTTGGATCCAGGCGGAAGTCCCGGGCCTCAATCACGACCTCCGGTTCGTCGGCGCGCTCGTGACGGCGCAATACGGCTTTAACCCTTGCCACCAGCTCACGTGGGCTGAAAGGCTTCACAATGTAATCATCCCCGCCGATCTCGAGCCCCAGAACGCGGTCAAATTCCTCACCCTTGGCGGTCAGAAAGATAACGGGCAGAGACTTCAAATCATCGCTCGATCGCAGGCGCTTGCAAATCTCGAAACCATCCAGGTCCGGTAGCATGACGTCGATGATCACCAAATCGACCGGGGTACGCCGTAGATGTTCCAGCCCGTCACGCCCGCGAAGGAAGCTATCCACCTCGTAGCCTTCTTTCCGGAAGGTATAACGAACCAGATCAACGATGTCTTTTTCGTCCTCGATGATAGCGATGTGTCTAGGCATGGAGGGATTCTATCACCGGCTATGTTACATCGATGTTAACAGTGAGCGCCGGGGAAAATCGGTCCTCTGGGTGGCCGACGAGTGGCGCGCACATCGTCTTTTGATGGCTGCGAGTGCCCGCATCGCAGACGTGCCAAGCACCGGCAAGTCTGCGCCACCCACGTGGATTCCCAGTTACGTGCGAATGACGGCGCTCTGGGTTGCGGTCCAGGGCCGCGCTGCGCTATTTCCTCCCGTTGGTCCCAAGAAGAAACATCCGGATATCATCCAGAACCCGCCGTAGCATTTCAGGCGTCAGCTTACCGGTCTGCGTGTTCTGCTGGCTCGGATGATAAGAGCAGAACAGCCTGGGAATGCCATCCCCGAGGTCGTAGCTCAAGCCGTGCCCGAACCGCAAAGAAGAACGCACCGGCAATGGACCGGCCCCGGGCCTTGCGCTTCGCCGTCGCGCCTTAACCTTCTGACGGTCCGAGCTCCAATCGCGGTGCCTGACGGGCCGGAAAGCCTCAGAGTGGTAAACCAACCGCAGGAAGGAATCGAAAGCGATCCGGCCGAGGGCCAGCACGGCCTTCAAGCTGCGCAACAACCGGAACTCGGTTTCAAGGTAAGAGCTGCAATTGCGCAATTCTTCTGGCAAGGGCTTGTTGGCCGGCGGCGCGCAACGGAGGGAAGCCGTGATGAAGCAGTTGCGCAGCTCAAGCCCATCCTCGCGATGCCGTGATTCTGGCTGATTGGCGAAACCCGCTTCGTAGAGGGCACGATAAAGAAAGTCGCCGGAACGGTCGCCGGTAAACATCCGTCCGGTGCGGTTGCCGCCGTGCGCTGCGGGCGCCAACCCCAGGATGAGCAATTCAGCTTCAGGATCCCCAAAACTCGGCAGCGGTTTTCCCCAGTAGACTTCGCTTGCGTACATGCGGCGCCGGACGCGAGCCACCTCCTCCCGGTACTTCACCAAGCGCGGGCATCGTGCACAGCCGATGATCTGGCGCTGAAGCCGGTCAAGTTCGTTCGCGGTCGTGGCGCCTCTTGTTTTTGACATGGCCAGCGAAGTCAAAGAGCAGGCAGCATTCAGCTCTCAGCCAGCATGCACGTTTTCTTGCTGACGGCTGAAGGCTGACCGCTTTCTTAAGCTTGTCACTCGTCACTTGCCACTTGTCACTTCCGACTGTCTTTATCTGCCATCGCCAGAATCGCCTTCCACTGCTCCTCCGTAACCGGCATCACGGATAGCCGGGGCAACCGCACCAGCTCAAAGCTCTTCAGGGCAGCTTGCTTCTTGATCTCATCCAGCGTCACCGGCCGCCTCAGCCTGTCCTTCGCCCGAATGGCCACCACGGCCAACTTCGGATCATTCTGCTTGGGGTCAGCATAGGGATCGCGGAGTACTTCTGCCACACCTACCGCCGCGCGTTCTTCGCCGGTATGGTAGATCAGCGCCAGGTCTCCGCGCCGCACACTTCGCAGGTGCTTTAAGGCAAGATTATTTGAAATCCCATCCCAAACCGTCTGGCGGTCCCGCTCCAGGTCATCAAACGAGTAGTGTTCCGGATCGGATTTGAACAGCCACCTGGCAGACATTGGTTTCTCCCTTCAAACATCGAGTGTTAAACATTTTAACAGTTCCACCGTCGAGGCGACTCAAGGGCAGAGACGAGAGACCGACAGGAGACAAGCAACCGATCCATTGCATCCGTCCTGTCACTTGTCGCTGTTCCCTTGTCTCCTTGCTCGTGACGCTCAGTCCCTCGCTCTATGCTAACCTATCTTCTCGGGATGCCGGCGCCATGATTCGAGATTTAAGCGCGCTTTCTGGCTCAACTTTCGATCTGGTCGTTATTGGTGGCGGGATCAACGGCGCCGCCACGGCGCGCGAATCGGCTCTTCGCGGGCTGAACGTCGCTTTGCTGGAAGCTCAGGACTTTGCCAGCGGCACCTCCAGCCGGTCGTCCAAGCTCATCCACGGCGGCTTACGTTATCTGGAGCAACGGGACTTCAAGCTGGTCCGCGAGTCACGCCGGGAGCGCCGGCTGCTCCTGAAGCTGGCGCCGCATCTGGCGCGGCCACTTCCATTTCTGCTGCCGATCTACCGGGAAGATCCCTACTCCCGCTTCAAGATCAGCCTGGGTCTTTCTATCTATGACCTGCTTGGCAACCTCGGCTCAGGGGACCGCCACCGCATGCTCTCCGCCAGGGACACAATGCGCAGCATCCCGCGCCTGCGGGATGAAGGCTTATTGGCCGGCGCTGTCTATCACGATTCGGAAACCGATGACGCGCGGCTCAGCGTGGAAAACGTCCTGGATGCCGCCACGCACGGCGCCGTTGTCGCCAACTATGTCTCGGTGGAAAAGCTGACACCCGCGAACCAAGCGAGGGGATCGAGCATTGTAACAGCCGAAGCGAAGGACCAGCTTTCCGGCAACAGCTTCCAGATCTCTGGGCGCTTCTGGGTGAACGCCACGGGTCCCTGGGTTGACCGCTTCCGCGCCCTCATTCCGGGCTATGACAGCACACGGACCGTCCGGCTGACCAAAGGAACACACGTCGTGCTGCCCTCCATCTCGGACCGCTACGCCTTGCTTGCGGCCATTCTGCCCGGTGATCGCATCTTCGTGATGATGCCCTGGCACGGTTATTCCCTGCTCGGCACCACCGACACGGACTTCGAGGGTGATCCCGCCGCGGTGCGGCCGGACGCCGAGGACGTGGATTATCTACTTGGCGCCGTTAACCGCGTTCTCGGCGAGCCGGTGAAACCGGAGAATGTCGTCGGAGCGTTTGCCGGGTTGCGAGCGCTCGCCATGCAACCGGGCCGCAGCCCATCGGAAAACACCCGCGAGTATCGATTTCACGAGGACCCTTGGGCCGCCAATATGATTTCGATCTGCGGCGGCAAACTCACCACGGCGCGCGCCTTGGCGGAAAAGCTGGTAGAGCTGATCGTGCGACGCTCAAACATGACTTCAAGCTCATCCCAAAACCACGGGGTCAGCTCTCGCACGAAACGGCAGCCCAGCGGTATCCTCGCAGCCCATCCGTCGCGGCTCATTCCGCTTCCGGGTGGAAACACGGGGCCGTGGGAAGCATTCGTCAAACCCGCGACGGAAGAGGCGGTGGGCGAATTCGCTATCCCGGCTAAAACCGCGGAGCGCATCGTCCGGACGTATGGCAGCCGTTGGCGGAATGTTCTCGCTCCCATGCGCCAGCAGCCGCAACTTGCCGAATTGCTGCCAGGCTCGCCCGCATTGCTCGCCGCCGAAGTTGCTTTCTCCATCCGTCATGAAATGGCCGTCCACGTTGAGGACTTTTTGCTTCGTCGCTCCGGCCTGAGCTGGTCCTCGTGCAATCTCCGTGAAGCTGTCCCGGCCGTGGCCGCGATCTTCGCGCAGCACTTGGGATGGACCCCTGAACAGCGCGAATCTGCGGTCGTGCGCTTTCTGAATGATGCCGCGCACCTCAGCTTCAGGCTGGCGAATCCGGATCGGGGTCCCGCGGCGCAGCGGACCGAAAGTTAGGGATGCCCTTGTCCTGTTATTTGACGTGTCGATTCTTGGGCCGCTTTGATC
>JBOGKI010000095.1:0-11355 GCA_050745605.1 Terriglobia bacterium
CCGCTTGTGACCAGGCCATGGCCAACCCGGAAACCGAGTTCTTCTGGAATTCCTCATCCACGAGCTCGTGGAGTTTAGCGGCCTTCACCAGGTCCGGTGAAACCCCACTCCCGACGTCCTTCTCCAGGATTTGCTGCATCTGGCTAACCAGCCCAGCTCCATCGCCTCCTTTGGGATACGCGGCCAGCGCAAAACCCAAACTGGCAGCCGGCAATCCGCTTAACGAGAACCCCGCATAGAGCGCCTTGCCTTGAGGCACCAGCGCGTAGAGACTGCCGCGTTGGCTGGCCAGGACATCCGCCAGGACCTCGGCGGCCGCAAAATCCGGACTGTTCGAACCCGGCATCCGGAAGGAGATCACATCCAGCCCATAAGGCAGATCGGTACTCAGGTTGAGCGTGTCAGGCTTAACGGCTCCCAAGTTCACTTGGGGTTTGGGCGGAAGTTGTTTCGCGGGGATGCCGGAGAAGAGCGTTTTGATTTCAGCCAGCACCGGCGCAGGATGGACGTTGCCCGCGATCACCAGAATGGCATTATTCGGCGCATACCAGGTTTCGTAAAATTTGTGGAGCGCATCTCCCGTCAGTTTGTTAAACGAAGGACGAGTGCCAAGCGCGTCGTGGGCGTAGGGTGTTCCCTGGAACATCGCCGCCAGCAACTTGGTGTAGAAGACATAAGTGGGGCTGGAGAGATCCTGTGCCACTTCCTGCTCAATGGCGGGACGCTCCTCGTTCCAGAGCTGGTCGGAATCCAGAACGCCGCGCATGCGGATCGCCTCGACGTGCAAAGCCACATCCAGGTCCTCCGCAGGAACGGTGAAAAAGTACTGGGTGACTACCTGCTGCGTGTCGGCGTCAAACATGCCGCCCATGGCCGCGGTAATGTCCGCCAATTGATCGGCCGACAAATCCGGGCTGCCACGGAACATCATGTGCTCCTGCGCATGGGCCATTCCGGGAAAGTCTGCGGGCGCTTCGTTGGATCCCACTTGGTAATTTATGACGGTCGTTACCACCGGAGCGAGCGGGTCGCGCACGATCACTACGCGAAGCCCATTCGCCAGCGTGGCGCGCACTACGCCTTCATCTCCTGGTTCCGGACGGCCCTCTGCTGGCGCTATCATTCCCGATGCAAGAATCAGCATGACTGCCAAAATCATCAATGCTTTCGGGGAACCGCGCTGCCCCTTCGGGTTGGTGCGGAAGCGGCGAGCATAAAGCTGCTCACCACTCGCCTGCCGTAATGAGGCCGCGGATAAGCTCACAATCGTGCCGTTCCGTATTCCCCTCAAGAAACCTAAATCATTCATGAACACCATCCAATGTGGGATCGGCGCCGGGCATGAGTCCGGGCTTTAGTTGTTGAAATTGCCTCAATTTCTGAGTTTATACCGTCAAGCCCCGCAGGAGGAACACGGTTGTCATTCTCGGTAGTGGCGCAGTTCGCTGTAGCGGCGCTCTATGAGCGCCGAAACCTGCTGAGAATTCAAGGCCGGCGGTCGCAGACCGCCGCTACAGCAACCAAACTGAACCACTACCGTCATTCTCGGTAGTGGCGCAGTTTCGTTTTGCAGCGGCGGCGTCCCCACTGCCGTCATAGATCGTACGGACTTTCGGCACTGAGGACAGCGCCGCTACAGCAAACGGTACCACTACCGTCGTCTCCTGGTGTTCCAGCCCGTCGATGCGGGCGGCGTCGGCTGATAATGCCCGCTCTGAGCTTTCAAAGGGCCGGCGGCTTCTCACCGGCGTGTCGAACAAGCTCCCGATGCGCGCAGCATGATCATTAACAAGCCCCGCAGACCTGAAATGCCCAGGTCTATACCACCTCTTGATTACTAAGCATCTATTTTTGAATGACTTACAGAATAGCAGGTTCCCGCTGCGTTTCGTTGCCGGTCCATCATATTTATTTTCAACCAGTTACGGTGTTATCCGCGCCCTTCTGAGGTCATTTTCCGGTTCGTTTTTCGGAGTTTTTGAATGCCGATCTTTTTTTTTCAATAACTTCTCCGCTTCGTTTTGCAAAAATAACATCTCTTTTTTTCGCGACGGAGAATCTGGTAGCGCCGACATTCCGTTCTCAGAAGGTCTCCGAGTCTTCCCGAGGGTATTCGACAAGCCGCACAAGGGAAAGCCCACGGCACAGAAAGCGTGGCGTGACTACTGGCGGTGGACTGGCTGCGTCGATGCAACATGGCTTGGTTCTTCATTCTTCCTTAAGGGGCCGTGCGAGGGGGGTCAAGTGCGGCCGAGCTGAACAGATTGAGTAGCCTACAAAGTAATAATATCGGATCAATACATGAAAATCAAGCGCATTTTTCGGTCGACCCCCCGCAAACACTTGATGCGGACTGTATCACTTGCGAACGCCGCTGCCAAGACGATCCGCTTCAAGGCGTCAGATCCGCAGTGACCAGGAATTTCGGCGGCTGACGGCGTTTTGTGGCCTGCTCGAAAGCGTAGGCCAGCTTGATGAGCGTGGGCTCACTCCAGGCGCGCCCGAAGAAGGAGATGCCGACAGGAAGCCCGAAGACAAAACCCGCCGGCACGGTAATATCCGGGTATCCGGCGACGGCCGCCGCGGTGGAGCTGCCTCCGGTGTCGTGATCTCCATTCACCAGATCGGTGGTGAAGGCCGGAGCGCCGGTGGGGGCAATCAAGGCGTCAAGGTGGAACTTATCCATCACCGCGTCGATGCCTTCGGCTCGGGTGAGGCGATGATTCTTCTCAAGAGCGTCCAGATATTCTTTGCTGGTCAGCGGTCCTCGGGCTTGCGACTTGATGAAAATCTCCTGCCCGAAATAAGGCATCTCTTCGCTGGCGTGCGCCTGGTTGAATTTGATCAAGTCCTCCAGCGTGTGCACGGCCGAGGCGGAGCCCAGGCTGGCGAGATAAGCGTTCAGGTCCTCTTTGAATTCGTACTGGAGCACCACATTCTCCGAGCCGTCCAATTTCTTCAGGCTGTCCAGGTTCGCCGGATCAACCATCGTGGCCCCTTGCCTCTTCATGACGTCGATCGCTTGGCTCATCAGGGCGTCCACCTTAGCGTTGAAGCCGAACGACCGGCGATCCACGCCGATCTTCGCTCCCTTCAGGCCGTTCGAGTCCAGGAACTTGGTGTAATCGTTCAGTGCCTTGCCTTGGCTCGCGGCTGTCGCAGGATCGGCAGGATCAACGCCGGTCAGCGCCCCGAGCAGAATGGCGGCGTCTGTCACCGTGCGCGCCATGGGACCTGCTGTATCCTGGCTGTGGGAGATGGGGATGATGCACGACCGGCTCACCAGTCCTACGGTGGGTTTGATGCCGGCGACACCATTCAGCGAAGAAGGGCACACAATGGACCCGTCAGTCTCCGTTCCAATGGCTACGGCGCAGAGACTGGCGGAGACGCCGGCACCCGACCCGGAGCTCGAGCCGCAAGGGTTGCGGTCCAAGGCATAAGGGTTATGCGTCAGGCCGCCGCGTCCGCTCCATCCGCTGGTGGAATGGTTCGAGCGGAAGTTCGCCCATTCGCTCAGGTTGGTCTTGCCCAGGATGACGGCGCCCGCTTCGCGCAGCTTCCGGGCCACAAAAGAATCGCGCGGCGGACGGGCGCCAACCAGCGCCAGCGAGCCGGCGGTGGTTTGCAGGTGGTCCGCCGTACCGATGTTGTCCTTGATGAGCACTGGAATGCCGTGCAGCGGGCCGCGCGGTCCTTTGGCCTTGCGCTCGCGGTCAAGGTCTGCGGCGATCTTCAACGCGTCGGGATTTACCTCAATGACGCTGTTGATGCCGGGGCCCTGCCGGTCAATTTCTCCAATGCGCCCAAGATATTTCTGGGTAATGGATCGCGCGGTGTATTTTCCGGACTTCATCCCGGCCTGGAGTTCGGTGATGGTGACTTCATCCAACTCGAAGGGCTTGACGTTCAACGAAAACACGCCCATGCGGTGATGTTTTTGGCCACTGGCGAGGGCGGCCACGGGGGTTGCGGCCACGCCCGCCGCCACTCCGGCGATAGCGCCGGAACGCAGGAAGCTCCGGCGGGTTACGGCGGGGGTAGAATCATCCGTTGGGCGATGAGGACTCACGATTCGAACCTCCTCCATCAAGCTCAGAAGATGTGAAAGAATCTACGGCGCCTGTCATCCTGAGCGACGCGAAGGATCCAAGCTCTTGGCCTGCAATGAGAGATGAGATGCTTCGCTTCGCTCAGCATGACAGATTCGAATTTTTTCACACCTTCACAGACTCTACGAGCCGGGGAAGATTTTACAACGGGTCCGACCCCGGCCCAATGAAAATCGCAATAAGGCAAACCTTCCCTGTATCCGCCGGTCTCCAGCCGGGGTAAGATGGCAAGCGGGCAAAATCGCACGAAGGATGTGGAATGAAGACTGATTCAAGACGGAATTGAAAGGAGACCGACATGAGCACCGCTGCCGCAGAATCCGCCTCGCGGGTCAAATTGATCGAACGCTGGGAGGTTGCGGAAAGCACCCTGGCGTTCCGGTTTGAACGGCCCTCCGGCTTTGACTTTCAGGCCGGACAATCGGTGGACATGACGCTGGTGAATCCTCCCGAAACGGACGCCGAAGGTAACGTCAGGAGTTTTTCCATTGTGAGTCCTCCCGATGAACCCACCTTGATCTTTGCGACGCGCATGCGCGACACGGCATTCAAGCGTGTCTTAAAGACCGCGCCGCTGGGTCTGGCGGTGAAGATTGACGGGCCTTTCGGCAACCTGACTTTGCACAACAATGCGTCGAGACCTGCTGTCCTTCTCGCCGGCGGCATCGGCATTACACCGTTCCATAGCATGGCGCTGCGGGCCGCACGGGAGAAACTGCCCCACCGCATTCTCCTGTTCTACTCCAATCACCGGCCGGAGGATGCCCCGTTTCTCGATGAATTGGCGGCGCTCGAGCGGCAGAATCCGAACTACTCTTTGACGGCAACCATGACGGACATGGAAAAATCCCGCCGTCCCTGGAAGGGTGAGACCGGTCCGATTGACCAGGAGATGCTCCGACGGCGCTTGCAAGGGATCACCAACGCCATTTATTACATTGCCGGGCCGCCAGGAATGGTGAACGGCATCCACACGGTGGTGAATAACATGGGAGTGGATGACGACGACATCCGCACTGAAGAATTTTCAGGCTACTGAATGGAAGCCAGCCGGAAGCGGGTGGAAGCGGCTGTGCAAACCTAACTTCTACGAAGGGAAATGGGCTTGAATTCGCCATGCTCAGATCTAAACGGCTCGCCTTTACTTCGATGTGCCTTCTGCTCGTAGTCCCGGCAATCCCGCTTCTCGCCTGGCAAGTGCCGGCCTCGCTGGACCGCACCCAGGCGCGCTCCATGGTCATCACGCGGCGGGGAATTGTGGCGACCGAGCAGACATTGGCTTCCCAGGCTGGGGCCGCGATTCTTGCCCGTGGCGGCAGCGCGGCAGACGCGGCCATTGCCGCCAATGCGGTCATGGGCGTCGTGGAGCCCATGATGAATGGCATGGGCGGCGACCTGTTTGCCATGGAATGGGATTCGAAAACGAAGAAACTCTCCGGCCTCAACGCCAGCGGTTGGGCGCCTGAAAAGCTCACGCCGGAATTCCTGAAGCAGAAGGGACTCTCCTCGATGCCCGAAACCGGCATCGATTCTGTCACGGTGCCGGGATGCGTGCGGGGCTGGGCGGAGCTCCATAAAAAATTCGGTCGGCTTCCCTGGAGTGAGCTCTTCCAGCCTGCCATTTACTACGCCAAGAACGGGTTTCCCGTCACTGAATTCGTCGCCGCCTATTGGAACGGCCTCAAACCCAAGCTGGAAAAAGACGAGAACGCGCGAAAGGTTTATTTGCCGGGCGGTGAACCTCCGTCGCTGGGCGCTATCTACCGCAATCCCGAATACGCTCGCGCTCTTGAGCTGGTCGCCCGTCAAGGCCCGGATGCCTTCTACCATGGAGCCATTGCCCAGGCCATTTTGAAGAGTTCGGACCGCCTCGGCGGCGTGATGACCACGGAGGATCTTGCCGATTCCCGGCCCGAATGGGTCCAGCCGATTTCCACCATCTACCGTGGCTGGACCGTTTACGAGATGCCGCCCAACAGCCAGGGGATGGCCGCGCTTGAAATGCTGAACATTATGGAGAAGTTTCCGCTCCGCCAATATGGCTTCGCCAGCGCCGAATCATTCCACATCAAGATGGAAGCGCAAAGGCTCGCCTACGCCGATTTGTACCGTTACAACGGCGACCCGCGATTTGCAAAGGTTCCGGTCGAGGGAATCGTCTCCAAGGATTATGCGGCGCAGCGTGCGGCAACGATTGATTTGCACCGTGCCCATTGTGATGTCCAGCCCGGCGAGCCGGACCGCAACACCAGCGAGACGACCTATCTTTCCGTCGTCGATAGCGATGGCAATATCGTCTCTTTGATTCAAAGTCTCTTCTCGGCGTTCGGGTCAGGGGTGGTGGTGGATGATTATGGCTTCGCCCTGCAGAACCGAGGCGCGCTCTTCGTGCTCACCCCTCGCCATCCGGATCTGCTCGCGCCTCACAAGCGGCCCTTTCACACCATCATTCCCGCCTTCATGGAGAAGGGAACCATTCACATCGGCTTCGGCATCATGGGCGGGGCGAATCAGGCGCAAGCTCACGCCCAGTTCGTGTCCAACATCGTGGATTATGGCATGAACATCCAGGCGGCCCTGGAGGCGCCGCGCTTCACCAAAATGGACCACGCCGGCTGTGACGTGATGATTGAGGATCGCGTTCCCGCCGCCGTCCGCGAGGCCCTCACCAAGATGGGACATGGGTTGGAAGTGCGAGGCGACTTCGCCTCGCCTATGGGAGGCGGCCAGGCCGTGCTTCACGACTCGCAGACCGCCGTGAATTACGGTGCATCCTCGCCCCGCAAGGACGGCGCTGCCGTTCCCGAGCCGGACCCTTATTTTGCCTCTCCTCCATCCGGCGCCAAATAGGGGCGCCGCATTCACGCGCCGTCATGATAGGCGCTGTGAAGGTGGCGTCTCTATTCCGTCGCACACCCATACGAAAACGATAAGGTTTTGTTACATCGCGTTGTCACGGCGCTCGGTGAGCGCCGTTCAGACCGGCGGTCATAGACCGCCGCTACAGCGGGGTTGTGGCCTCACTTTCCGCGTTCGTATGAGCTGGCGCAGCCTATAACGGATTGCTTGATTATGGCCTATAAATCGAGTAAGTTTTAGGGTGTAAACCGTATCGAATCGCTGGACCCATAGAACGTACTCAACTGCGACCGGCGGCTCAGAAATGAGTTACAGGGATCCCAGCAGAGGCGGAGGGATGAGGCGCAACCTGGGCAGAGGGGCGGAAGCGTCCGTCATGCTGTTCTTGATGACGCTCGCCGGTCCCTGCGCCCCTCAGCCCGCGCCGGCTGCCAGTCCGCAAGTTCTGGTCGCGGCGGCGGTGAGCCTCAAAGAGGCTTTTAACGAGGTTGGCAGTCTTTACAAGCAGCGAACGGGAGTGAGCGTGACTTTCAGTTTCGGGGCTTCTGGAGAGCTTGAAAAACAGATCGAAGCCGGCGCTCCGGTGGATGTGTTTGCAAGCGCTGGAGAAATGGAAATGCGGGAGCTCCGGGCGAAGGGGTTGATTGACTCTGGGGCCCGGACGGACTTCGTCCGCAATTCGCTTGTACTGGTTGTGCCCGCTGGCTCCAAGCTCCGCCTGCGCTCTTTTTCGGACCTCCGGAAGCCGCAAGTAAAGATGATCGCCATCGGCAATCCGCGAACGGTCCCGGCGGGGCGGTACGCG
Organism: Terriglobia bacterium; assembly: GCA_050745605.1. GTDB lineage: Bacteria > Acidobacteriota > Terriglobia > UBA7540 > UBA7540 > CALCEB01. Next base: position 7,777 of record JBOGKI010000095.1, read on the forward strand.
AAGCAGTTGTTACAGAACGATCGCCTCTGGCCCGCCATCCTGTCGCGATTAGTCTTTGCGGAAAATGTCCGCCAGGTGCTCGATTATGTCGATCACGGGGAAGTTGACGCGGGCATTGTTTACGCCACGGATGTTGAAATCGCCCACGGCAAAGTTTGGGTGGTGGCGCGCGCTCCTGACGGCGAATATGGCCCTGTCCTCTACCCCATCGCCGTGGTGAAAGGCAGCAGCAACGCTCAAGCGGCGCGCAGCTTTGTGCAATGGGTGTTGAGCCCCGAGGGCATGAAAATTTTGAGGAAGTATGGATTTCTTCCCGCGAAGTAGCGAATGATCGGGCCGGCGTTCAAGCTTTCGCTCTGGGTCGTCAGCCTTGCGACACTTCTGGTGGGTGTCTCGGGAACGGCGTTCGGCTTTTTGCTTGCCAAACGGGAGTTCCGTGCCAAGGAGCTGTTGGATTCCGTACTGACGCTTCCCATGGTGCTTCCTCCCACCGTCACCGGATACTATCTCATCCTGCTTCTCGGCCGCCGCGGATGGCTGGGGCGTTATCTTTATGAGCTAACCGGATGGAGCGTCGCCTTCACCTGGGAGGCCGCGGTTATTGCGGCGACGGTGATGGCTTTTCCGATTATGGTGAAGTCCGCCCGTGCCGCCATCGGCTCCGTTGACTCACGCTACGAGATGGTATCGTTCAGTCTGGGAAAGGGAGAATTTGAGACCTTCTTTCGCATCACGCTGCCGTTGGCCCTTCGCGGCCTGGTAGCGGGCCTGGTGCTGAGCTTCGCGCGAGCGCTGGGCGAGTTCGGCGCCACTCTGATGCTGGCCGGAAATATCCCGGGAAAAACTCAGACCATGCCACTGGCAATTTACGAAGCGTTCATTTCGGGCGACGACCGCGAGGCTCAATTCCTTGCGGTGATTCTGACCATCACCTCGGTCGCCGTGATCTACCTGACCAACGTACTGAGCCGCACTGGAAAGAGCGCCTGACCCATGCTGAGCGTTGACATCCAGAAGGAGTTCAAAAACGGCGGCCGACGCAGTTTTATGCTGGACGTCGCCTTCACCGTTCATCACGGGCTCACGGTGCTGTTCGGGCCTTCGGGTTCGGGCAAGACCACCACGCTGCGGTCCATTGCCGGCGTCGTGGTTCCCGATGGGGGGAAAATCACCTTGGGTGATCGGGCCTATTTTGACTCATCGGCGCGCCTCAACGTCCCCATGCAGAGGAGACGAGTAGGATTCGTTTTTCAGGACTACTTATTGTTCCCGCATCTTACAGCGCAAGATAACGTTCTTTACGGAATGAGATCCGGCAAAGACCGGGAGAAGCGCAAGCGGGCCCACGAGTTGTTAGACCTGCTTGGCATCAAGCATGCCCTCGATCGTTATCCCCGCGACCTTTCGGGCGGGGAACAGCAACGTGTCGCTCTGGCACGGGCCCTGGCATCTGAACCCGCCATCATGCTGCTGGACGAGCCGCTCTCGGCCGTTGATGCTTCAACGCGATCACGCTTGCTCCAGGAAATCGTGGAAATCCAGAAGCGATCGGGCATCCCTTTCATCCACGTGACGCACAGCCCCGCTGACGCCGTCCGGGCGGGTGATTGGGTGTTGATTCTGGATCAGGGCAAAATCGTGCAGACGGGCCTGCCTTTGGAGGCATTCAATTCGCCGCAGAGTGTTGCGCTGGCCCGCGCTGTCGGCACGGAGAACATCTTCTCCGGGGCCATCCTCAGACAAAGCGCTGATGACGGGATCACGGTCCTGGACTTGAAGGGTTGTCAACTGATTGTGAGTTACAACGGGCTTGCGCCCGGAGCGCGCGCGACAATCGGAATCCGCGCCGAGGACATCATCGTCTGCCGCGAGCCGATTACCCAGACCAGCGCCCGGAATCTGCTGAAGGGAACCGTGAAGACCATTATCCCGGATGGAAACAAAACTGAACTGGTGGTGGATTGCGGAGTCGATTTTAAGGTGAGCGTAACCCGGCAAGCAGTGGATACGTTGAGCATTGAGCCGAGCGCCTGGGTTTACCTGCTGATTAAAGCCAGCGCCTGTCACACGCTGATCTAACGCGAACCCGATAAGTATTGTTACGTCGTGTCGTAGGCTGGGGCACTGCTGTTCAGTTAAGGGTAGGGGCGACCCTTGTGGTCGCCCGCGGGCGGGCACAAAGCCCGCCCCTACGGCGCATCTGAAATTGGGTTCGCGGGTACAGTAGCCTAAATGAACAGTATTGAGGCTAGGGGCGTTTGTGATCGCCGTCCGGATCGGCGGTCATAGTCCGCCGCTGCAGCGAGGTTGCAACTTGGAACGAGGTGAAAACACGGCTGATTCGGTTTGGGCGGTTTGCGGCCCGAAACCGGGAAGAGCGGGGTCAGGGGAAGCCGGAGACCTTCACCTTTCCCGGTTTGACGCACGGCGGCGGGAAACGTCGAATCTTTCCCCGTAGTGATCAGCCTAAATAGTTGCATCCAGGAAGGTTGTGCGCTTTGAGAGACCCTGTGTAGTCATGTATATCGCACGAATCCACTAAAAACCCGGAATTCCCAAACTTAATAATGAAATGCACCCGCCGTGACGAACTTCGGTTAGCGCCGCCCTGCGGCGGCTTGGAGAGGCAAGACCTCGGCGCTACGAGGCGCTTCACGGTCCGGTTAGCGGTGGGACACGATGCCACGGTTGCCGTCGTGCTTCAGGACTACAGATTACGGCGTCCAGAAGTCTCTGAGGGCTTCTGCTGGGTGTCGTTGAGGTGAATGGAACAAACAAAAGAGACGGTCTTTGCAGGACCAAACCAGGCATGTTATTGAAAACAATTGGGCGTCGAGCGGGCACGCCTGCCCATCCATGCGAGCTCAGGCGTCCGAATCCGAACAGCATTATTGCAGAGGCGGATAGACGGTCGGCAGTGCAGCCCACGACCTTTTCTTGGTCCAGAGCCGTTTCCAGGACTCGTGAGGAATTTAGACTAACGTTTTGAATAAGTTAGCAGGAAACTTGGGGAATTCACGAAGGAGGATCAAACGCGCCGGCCCCGGCAGGCTCAATTTCCTTTGTTTGATGTAACTTAAAGTCACCTTAATCTGCCCGTAACACTAACTTTCTACTCTGATATCTCAAAAACACAGGGAAGGAGAGATCCGTGAGCAAACGTCTGAAGACGTTCCCCGTAGTTTTGTTGACCGTGAGTTTTGCAATGGCGGTATTGGTCTTAGTAACCCGGCCCTCCTGCCCGGCGCCGGCGCCCTCCCCTACCCGAGCCCTGACCATGGCACCGGCGCCACCTGCCCCACCCAACATTCTGCTGAATGCGGCGGGGGCTACGTTTCCCTACCCAATCTATTCAAAGTGGTTTGATGTCTACCACAAGCTTCATCCCGAGGTCGAAATCAACTATCAGTCCATCGGCTCGGGCGGTGGAATTCAGCAGCTCAAGGCGGGCACCGTAGACTTTGGCGCCTCGGATATGCCTTTGAACGACAAGCTGTTGGCCACCTTCAGCTTCAAGATCATTCAGTTTCCGACTGTTCTCGGCGCGGTCATGCCGACTTATAATATTCCGGGATTGTC
>JBOGKI010000096.1:0-11338 GCA_050745605.1 Terriglobia bacterium
CGAGACCAGAAAATGGTCGAAATGCCGTTTTTCGGCACGGTTAAAACCGTGCCCTTCCCGTCTTCCAGCAGGAGTTCGTGAATACTCCGGACTAAGCCGTCTGCAGGGTCACGGTGACCACGGACAGGCGCGGCAGGTCGATCTTGACGTTGGACCCTTCCACCGTCACGGGATGTGACTTAGGAACGAGACGGCTGGGATTATCGAAGCTGTTACAAGCGTTCCAATCCGCATCTTGGAGAATCTGAGCGGCGCCGGCCTGGGCACTGGTCCCTCGTAGCGTGCAATCCACCTGCATGTCGAAATCACGTCGCGGGTTGACAAAGCTGACCACCAACTCCTGGTCGCTCTTGGAAGCGGAAGCTGATAGGCCAAGTGGTGTTGAGTCACCAGCCTCGACGTGCACTGCTGTCTTTGAGCGATGCGGCTTAAATAACGCAAAGGTGTAATACGTGGAAGTGCGAATGCAGTTCTTTCCTTCAGGACCATCGGTGAGCAGCAGGGACTGCAACACATTCACCATCTGCGCGATGTTGCACATATAGAGTTTGTCCGCCTGGCGGTTGAAAATATTGAGGCCGAGGCCGGCTGCCGCGGCGCTGCGCATGGTGCTCTGCTGCCAGAGTCTGCCGTATTTCGCTTCATCGGCTTTGGGGATGTTATCCCACACCCCCCACTCGTCGAGTATGAGGCCGATCTTGCTCCCGCCTTCGTAGCCATCTAACAGGGCCCTCTGTTGGATGATGGCCTGCTCAACCTTGGCGAATTCCATAAGCTGCTCATCCGTGTGATCGGTGGTGAAGTGGGTGGATGCGTCCTTGCCGTTCTCGTAGTAATGCATGGAGAAGCCGTCGGGCATGCCTCTGTGAAATCCATCCATGACGCCACGGGACCACCGCGCGTCGTCGCCGCCCGGGCCACAGGCAACTGTGAAAGGTTTGACGCCGCCAAACTCCCGGATATAAACCGAAAACCGCCGGAAGAGATCCGCATACTCCTCCGGACTCATCGCGCCGCCGCATCCCCAGCTTTCGTTTCCCACTCCCCAGTAACGGATGCTGAAGGGTTGTGGCGAGCCATTGGCCGTTCGTTCATCGGCAAGGGTGCTGCCGGAAGGGTAGTTGCAGTATTCAATCCAGTCCCGCAATTCATGAGGAGAACCGCTGCCCACGTTACCGGCGAAATAAGGTTCAGCGCCGATGAGCTTGCACAGCCCGATGAATTCATGCGTGCCAAAACTGTTGTCCTCGACGTAGCCTCCCCAATGGATGTTCACTCGCTTGGGGCGCTGCTCCGCGGGGCCGATGCCGTCCCGCCAGTGGTAGTCGTCGGCGAAGCATCCACCGGGCCAGCGCAGGACGGGAATGCCCAACTCGCGGAGATATTCGATGGCTTGCCGGCGATAACCGTTGAGGTTGGGGAACGGAGATTTCTTGCCGACCCACAGCCCACCATAGACACATGAGCCGAGGTGTTCTGCAAACTGGCCATGAAACTCCGGCCGGACCACGCCGATCTCCGCGTCACTGCGGATCACGACGTTCTGAGCAGAGTTGGACTCGCCGAAGAGACCCTTGGGAACCAGCGCGGACAAAGACAACGCCGCGCTGTTGGCGGCAAACTGACGGCGTGACATGGGGAAATTCATCATCGACCTCGGGTTGGGAGTTTGGGTGAGAACTGTATCTGTAGCGGCGCTCTATGGTTGCTGTCAAGATCGGCGGTCGCAGACCGCCGCTACAGCGGCAATCTTGAGTCGCATGGCGCGGGCCGACGGAGAGCACGGCGTCAAACCGTCTTGGTGTCCACCTTCCAGTAGACTGCGTACCGTTGACCCTTCACGCGGTATAGCGGAACCAGCGTGACGTTTTCGGGCTGTCCGGTGCTTCGGAACGTGAGCGGTGCGCCGGCAGACGGTTCCATCCATCCCACGGGGCTCCGCGATGCGTTGGCAATAGCCGGCACCGGAATCGGTCGCTCGCGGGGAGCTGTTTCGTAGCCCGGATAGGTCAGGGCCTGGGTAATCCCCTGATCGCCCAGTTGCCCGGCCAGCACCAGCGGGCCGTACATCACGGCCTGCAGCGTGTGATCGTCGGGAATGGGATGGACGTGGAGGCTCATGGGCAGGCGCAATTCAATCCGGTCGCCGTCTTTCCAAACCCGATGAATCTCGAGATAGCTTGAAGGATTTGAAAAGACCGGAAGCGGGCTTCCGTTCAATCGCACTTCACCGCCCTGGGTTGCCCAGTAAGGAATTCGCAAGTGCAACGAGAGTTCCGAGGGCTGGTGCAAACTGACCAGGAGCGTGGTTCCTTCCTGTTCCGGGAATTTTGTTTCCTGGCGAAGCTTCATGCCTTTTTCCGGCCAGTTCAATTCAGACGCGATAAAGAGGTTGACGTAGACTCCGTCACCACCGTGAAAGTAGATGGTGTCGGCGAACTTCGAAAACTCCTCCGCGCCAGTTGCTGTGCAGCACCAGAAGGAATTCCAAGGCGAGTTGTAGTATTTCCAGAAACTGGAGCCCAGCGGCAGGAAGTAGCTCTTCATGCCGTTTGCGTCCTGCGCGCCGAGGCGATGGTTGAAAAGTGTCCGCTCGTAATAGTCCATGGCGCGCGGGTCCGCCGTCCACCCACAGACGTGGCGGGTGAGCTTGAGCATGTTATACGCTACGCAGCATTCTTCGGTATACTCACCGAGCTCGCTTGCCAGCTTGCCGGGGCCGGTCCGCCAGTATTCATGGTTGCTGGTGCCGCCCGTGCAGTAGATTCGCTCGCTGGTCACTTCATGCCAGAAGTAGCTGGCGATGTCATGGTAACGCGGCTGGCCGGTCAGCTCGTAGCGCCGCGCCGCGCCAATCACCTGGGGAACGTGGGTATTGGCGTGGAGACCTTTCAGCTCGTCTCGGTGATCGGCCAGCGGATCAAAAAACATCGTCTTCTCAAACCACGTCGCCGTCTCCGCATACTGCCCTTTGCCGGTTACGGCATAGAGGTTCCAAAGACCTTCCTCCAGGCCGCCGAACTCCGTCTGCAAAATGCGTTGCATCTGCTCATCGCTGATGCTCTCGTGCCAGTGGCCCACCCACTCCGCCATGCCCTCCGCGACCTCCAGCGCCTGCTGGTTCCCGCAATGCACGTACATGTCCAGGAGGCCAGCCATGATTTTGTGGTACGTGTAGAACGGCGCCCAAACCGGCTGCCCCTCGCGCAAGCGATCAAAAAAACTGACGGGGAACGCACTCAGGTAACCGTTCTTGTGAGCCTCCTGGCACTTGGCCATCTCCGCCACCATGGCGCCGGCCTTGTCTTTCATCTCGTCATCGCCCGTCGTAGCGTGCATCAAGGCGCAGGCAGAAAGGTACTGGCCATTGGCAAAGTGTCCCCGCACTTCGCTATCGGGATTTTCCCAGCCGCCGAGCGGTTCGGCGGTGGATGGAATTCCGGCGTTGAGGCGACATGTGTGCAGCAGCCGGTCGTTCGGAAGTGAAATCAGCCACCGGCGGTTGATTTCAAGCTCCTGCTTAAACGGACCGTCCAGCAGGCGAACCTGGTTCATCGGAAATGGTTCCACTTTCCACATAACTTTCTCGCGGCCGTCGGAGCGCCCCTTAAACGGAAGCGCGTCGATCACCGGATCCTGGCCGGGAAACGCCGCCGCATGGCCGGGCAACAAAGCCATGCCGGCAGCGGCTGCGGCGGTCGATACAAACTGTCTTCGGGTCAAAGTGCTGGATGCGGCCATGGAACTATCCTCCGTTGCGAAATCAATCTAGCGCTCCGCTGAAATGTGCGGGCATTCTGCTTGCCTTCCGTAAAAGGCGCAATTATAACGCAAATGCCCAGAAGGAGTTTGACGGAAACAAGCCAGCCAAGGGGTAGTGAGAGTGCGTTGCAGCGGCGGAGCCAAGCGTCGCTGGGCCACCGGTTCGCGGTTAGCTTGTCCTATGGCTCGTTGTTGAACACCGGGCTCGTGGGCGATGGCCAGTTTCTGCTGGCATGAATTATAATGAACAACTCAAAGTCCCCCTGGCGGCATCCCGCGCGAGCGGTTTCGGTATTTGTGTGCGGCCTTGGGGTGAGCTCCCCTCGGCCTGCGCTTAGGACGATGCGGAACAAGGGTGGTTGAGGACCGTGGGTTACAGAATGCCGGGTCAAAGGAGCACTCGCTTTTCCGCCTGGGATCTGACGGCCGCGCTACTTTTCTTTCCTTTGGTCTTGGGAAGCCTTCGGCTGGTAAAAACCCAGGACCAAATCACCAAGGACTTTCCACGGACCGACTGGCAGCCGACCCGTGCGCTTCCCGACTCGCACTATGCCGGCTGCAAGGCCTGTGCCTCCTGCCATGCCACCGAGGCGGCCACTCAGCCTTCCACCCCCATGGCGCGTGCCTTGAGCTCGGTGGCCGATTGCCAAATCCTGCATTCCCATCCAAGCCTCAGCGTCAAGCTGGGCCGTTTTACTTATCAGATTACGACTCAGGATGGCCACGCCAGCTACACCGTCACCGACGGCCATCGCGCCATCATTTTCCCGTTGCTTTATGCGCTGGGCCAGGGCAATGCCGGCCAGACTTATCTTTACGAGAGCGGAGGATTTTATTACGAGAGCCAGGTGAGCTACTTCAATGCCATCCAGGGGCTCGATCTAACGTTGGGCCATAATCCGGAGGAGCCGGCAAGTTTGGAGGAAGCGGCGGGAGTCCGGTTGAGCAATAACGACGCGCTGCGCTGTTTCGCTTGTCATTCCACCGCGGCTGCGAACAGATCAGGACTGCAGTTGACTCACATGATGCCGGGGATTACCTGTCAAGGATGCCACGGTGCGGGCGCCGATCATGTCGCCGCCATGCGCAGCGGCAAGACGGAAAATCTGCATATTTTTAATCCCGGAAAACTTGATCCGCAGGACCTCGTGGATTTTTGCGCCTCGTGCCACCGTGGCGCGCTGGATGTTGCCGATCTGAATGTAAGCGGCGTCCGCACCGTTCGCTTTCAGCCTTACCGGTTGATCCTCAGCCATTGTTTTGAAACCAGCGGCGGACGCCTCAGTTGTTTATCCTGTCACAATCCCCACCAGCCGCTCCAAGAGAGCGTTGTGTTCTACGACGCGAAATGCCTTGCCTGCCATAGCGCGCAACACCTGCCGAGGCTGAAGCAAACCTTCAAGGCGGCAGTTTGTCCGGTCAGCCGCAAGAACTGTGTCACCTGCCACATGCCAAAGTACGAATTGCCCGGAGGCCATTTCAAGTTTACGGACCATGACATCCGAATTGTTCATCCTGGCGAAGCTTATCCCGGTTAACAGTTCGTCGAAAACCCTTCTGCGATGAAGGCGGTTAGCGGCGATCGTCAAAACGCGGCGTGGCGAGGCTAACGGCGCAAACGGGAAAGACGGCGAATGGCTTCGTCCAGCGTTGCATCTTTTTTCGAAAAGCAGAAGCGGACCTGCTGGCTGCCGCGGGCGGGATCGCTGTAGAAGCTGCTGCCCGGAACAGCCGCCACGCCGACCTTTTCAATCAAGTGGCGTACAAACGCAACGTCATCCGGGAAGCCGAAATCCGCAATGTCAGTCATGATGTAGTAAGCTCCGTGCGGCTTGAAGCAGCGAAAGCCGGCGGCTTCCAGCCCAGGTAGCACGCGGTCGCGCCGCGCCTGATAGTCCCGGGCCAGCCGCGCATAATATCCATCGGGCAGCCGTAGGGCCACGGCTCCGGCCTCTTGCAGCGGGGCAGGCGCTCCCACCGTCAGAAAGTCATGCATCTTGCGGATGGCACTGGAGACCTCGGGCGGCGCCACAATGGTGCCCACTCGCCAGCCGGTCACGCTGTAGGTCTTGGAAAGGCCATTGATGGTGATGGACCGCTCCCGCATGCCGGGCAGCGTCACCATGGAAACGTGACGGAAGCCATCGTAAGTGATGTATTGGTAGATTTCGTCGGTAATGGCGTACGCGTTCCATCGCTGGCAAAGTTCGGCGATGGTCCCCAGCTCCTCACGGCTAAAAACCTTGCCCGTGGGATTGTTGGGCGTGTTCAGGATGATAGCGCGCGTGCGCGGGCTGAACGCCCCGGCAAGTTGCGCAGGGTCGAAACTCCAATCGGGCGGACGCAACGGTACGAAGCGCGGCGTGGCGCCACAAATGATCGCGTCCGGACCGTAATTTTCATAAAATGGCTCGAAGACGATGATCTCCTCGCCCGGATCAGCCACGGCCAGCAGACTTGAGATCATGGCTTCGGTCGCGCCACAAGTGACGGTGATCTCGCGCTCCGGATCAATCGTCATCCCGGTGTCTTTTTGGAAACGATCAGCGATGGCGCAGCGGAATTCGCGCGCGCCCCAGGTGATGGCGTACTGATTGATGTCGGCGCGGATGGCTGCAACTGCCGCTTCTTTTACGTCAGCGGGAGCCGGGAAGTCCGGGAAGCCCTGCGCCAGATTGATGGCGTCGAATTGCATGGCGAGCCGCGTCATCTCGCGGATGACAGACTCCGTGAACTGCCCGGCTTTTTGAGAAACGGGAGAGTTTCGCATCGGTCTTTCCAGCGCCGCCGCGGTGAATGTTGCCTCTCGCCGCGGATTCTTCCTCATGCGGCTGGATGTGCCAGTTTATCCGCTCGCCACGCTTGGGAAAAGGAAAAACACAAGAGCATTAGCGGCCTTCAGCGCCGGCGCCGATGGCTGGAAGCGCGCCGAAGTTGATGCTTCCGATTTGGAGGAAAAGACCGCTCGCAGGATGCGAAATGGGCTGTCCCGCCAAGGAGTTGGCGATAGATGCTGGCATCGCGCAGGATGTCCTCAACGTAAGCCCGCGTGTCCGCGAAGGGCGTGGTTTCAATAAATTCCTGGGGGGATCGAAAATGGTTTCCATCGAGCCACTGCCGCACCCGAACGTCGCCGGCGTTGTAAGCGGCAAGTGCCTCGCCGGTGTTGCTGTCAAAGGCGGCCAGCAGCCGGCGAAAATAATGACAGCTTAGCCGCAGGTTATAGGCCGGGTCTTCAAGTCTCCGGATCATTATCCCGCGCCGGCGCCCCCGCAGCCGAGAATTGACAGTTTGCGGCAGCATCTGCATCAGGCCCACCGCGCCGGCGCCAGAGAGTGCCTTTGGGTCAAAGGCAGATTCCTGCCGAATCACGGCCATCACCAGGTAAGGGTCCAGGCGGTTGGCACGGGCTTCGCGGCGAACCAGGCTCCAATAGGATCGCGGATAGAGATAGTCCCAGATCTCGCGGGGCAGGGCATCAAACTCAAAGTCCTCATCGTCCGGCACGGCGCGCCGCGCGGCAAACAAAGCAGCGGTTACCCGGCCCTGGGCATAATGCGCGCGGGCAAGAGCCAGGAAAACCCAGGGATTCACCGGTCGCACGGCGGCGGCAATTTGAAGATAGTCCTCCGCCAAGTCGTCCAGACTGAGGGAAAGGAAAGTCTGGTAGGGCTGCATGATTCCGTCCGCCGGCATCAAGGCGCAAGGCGCAAGGATTGTGCCTTGCAGCGAAGGAATGGCGCGGGTGACGGAAGCAGCCACGGTGGAAAGCGTCGCAGGAGTCCCTGCCGGTGGGGCGGATTCCGCCGGCGGGCTCTCTTCCCGCGATGCCGGCATGAGGCTTCCGGCCAGGGAAGCGTAATACTGCTGCGGGTAGCGGTTGCTCAGCGCCGAAAAATAGGCGCGAGCATCAACCGAATCCGAACCGTCCTGGGCCAGGCGACCAAGCCAGTAGAGAGCGGCGGGAACACGGAGCGAGTCCGGGTAACGCAAGATGAAATGCGCCATGGTCTTCGCAGCTCCATCGACGTTGCCTGCCAGGTAATCGAACCATGCCGTTTTCCAAGTTGCTTCCTCGCCGGTGGGCGTGGAGGGAAAGCCGGAGGCAGCCAGCGCGTAATAGGGCGCAGCCGCCTTCCATCGTCCGCCGCGGGCATAGAAGAAACCGGCGTGCGAGAGCGCGAGGCCGTAGTCAGGGCTTGCCGGATAAAGCTTGCCGAGTTCATTGAGGGCGGTCGCCATGCCGTTTTCGTTGTCCTGATGAGCCCGGACGTTCACCAATATCTCAAGCCTGGAAGCATCTTCCTCGGGATGTCCGGTCATCGGAGCCGCAACGATTTGCGCGGCCTGTTCGTACCGCTTCAGATGAAAGAAACATCGGGCGCGAGCCGCTGTCCAATCGAGAGCCAAAGGATTTGATCGTCGTTCTTCTTCCAGGCCCGTGTAATCCTGCAAAGCATCCTCGAAGCGTCCGTAATGGAAAAGCGTGGCAGCGCGCTTCGACCGCATGGTATCGGTCGGCTCCGGGAAGCCTGCACCGAGTCTGCGGCGAAGCTCGCGAAGGGCAACCTGTGCCTTCCCGGCCTCGGTACTGATGGGAAAGTGATAGAACACTTCCTGGTCTGCCCGGGCGGCGTCATCCGGTTTTCCCGCCAGGCTTTCTGCGTTTCCCAAACTCAGGAGGAGAGATGGAAACGAGTGCAGCTCCGGCTCGGCCAGCAACAAATCCACCGCTTGGGCGGGTTGGTTCGCTTCAATCAAGAGTTCGGCAAGAAGGTCAGCCGCCTCCGTGCGCAGAAGGCTCTGCGGGTGGCTCGATGAAAAACCACGAAGCGCCTCGATGCCCGCGCCCGGTTGCTCGGCAGCACGCGCGGCTCTGGCCTCATAGTATTCGGCAAAGTCCGAAAGCGTGAAGTTGGTTTCCGCTGCGGTGCGAAGGTCCTGCAGGGCCAGTGCAAATCGCCCGGCCGCATATTCCCGGTACCCCAGGGTGAACCAAGCGAGACCTTCGCTTTCAGCGTTCTGTGAGGACTTGGCAAACCGTCGCAACGGCCCCCAACCGCTTGGAGTCTTGGCACGGGCGGCCAGCGACGCCAGTTGTTTCGGAATCGGCTGCGCCGGAAAAGCACACCTCGTGCAGCCTAAGGAAAGCAGCGCCGGGAGGAGAATGAAGCGCCACGCGAAGTGGAGTGATTTTGATCTCAAACTAAGATGATAGGGGGAAGATGGACGATGTCAAGAGGCATTGCTGGCGCGGTCTTGGTGCAGCTTGGCTTCTGTAGCGGCGGTGGGTGACCGCCGTTGTTGATTCCACATTGTTTTCGGCGCTCATAGAGCGCCGCTACAGCAAACTGCACAAATACGTCCTGGTGTGGTATCATCTAATCGGATAGGGGGCGTACCGGTTTCGACGGAAGCAGGTGCGTTTAGAAGGCATGCCGGGGGCCACACCACCCGTGATCGGCGTGGAACAATACAACTGCCAACAACACGCAGTTTGCTCTCGCTGCCTAATTAGGTAGCGCGTCTCTTTCTGTTTAGTCCGCGGGGCGGAAAGAGGCGTCATTTTCGCGGGCTGGCCTGGGGATTCGCCGTCTGAGGTTCCTGGGCGAGACCCGGCAACGGGGATCAGGCTGGCTGGCGGTCCGTTATTGCCCGTTCCTGAGGGCCGCCGGCGAGATGCTGGAGCGAACGGGATACGCATGTAGTCTTCTAAATGTATGGCTTTTCGGACGGGGGTTCGACTCCCCCCGCCTCCACCAAGCGCGGTTTTTTGAAGGGAGCAGCGAAGTATAATCACCCTGTGCCAAAGAATGTGATCCACATCTCGGAGGCGGAAGCCGCGAGTGACTTCGCCGGGCTGATGACACGCGTCCGTGCGGGCGCGGAGATCATCATCGAAAGCGACAAGCGGCCCGTGGCTGTCCTTCATGCCGCCGAACCGGTGCGCCGCACCATCTCCGAGTCCATCGCACTGGCGAAGGCGCACGAAGAAGAGACCGGCAAGGCGCCGGTCCTCGATCCAGAGTTCGCAAGAGACGTAGAAGAAATTATCAAAAGCCACCGCAAGCCGTGGAACCCGCCACCGTGGGAATAGTCCTCGACTCAAGCGTCATTATCGCTACCGAACGTAGAGGGTATTCCGTTCGGGAAATGCTGAACCAAGTGCAGGCGGCACAGGGCAACACAGAAATCGGTGTGTCGGTGGTGACCATCGCCGAACTGGAACACGGGGCCTATCGCGCAAAAACCCAGGGGCAGCAACAGCAACGGCTGGAATTCGTCGAGCGGCTGGCCAATGATGTGCCGGTGTACCCCGTCACGCTTGAAATCGCACGAATTGCCGGGCGCATAGAGGGCCAACAGGAAGCGAGGGGCATCCAGTTCGCTTTCGAGGATTTGCTGATCGGCGCTACCGCCTTACACCTCGGCTTCTCCGTGGCCACGTTGAACCTCCGCGACTTCCGCAAGATTCCGGGCCTTTCCGTGACTGAACTCTGAACGCTTACTCTTTAAACGTTTACTTCTTCTCGACATACGCCGCAGCAAGGGGTATCTTAGCCCCTGCGCTCAGTCCAGTGCCGTCAAGATTTCCTCTTGGATATCAGCCGTTTTCCCACCGACGACGGCAGCGGAAAAGGCGTGGCACTCTCCGGATTTAGTATCGGAGATTCAATTAAGATGAGTGGCGTGAGCCAGCGCGTTGAGGAATGGAAGCGAAAGATAGTCGATCTATCTCGCCGGAATCGTTCTTTGTATTTCACTCGGACGCGGGGATCGACCCCCAAGGTCACGGAGCCCTCCATCTCGGAAATTTTTGACCGGCTAGTTAATACGGAAAAGCGCTGGGGATTCTTTATGCCCCCAGACGCTCCTAAGAGGACCGATTCACGCACGGATTCGGAGGCTTCGGAGCCCCTTTTCCTTGAAGGACAAACTGCGGAGCAGCCTGAAGACCCTGGGGACGAGGTCTTCGCGAATCGTCGTACTGACGAAGTTTTGACGGACATCAAGGATGGCGTAAGGCTCCGCAGCGTCTTGCGCAACTTACATCGTCGGTCTCGAACGGATTTTGAAGAGCGTGGAGTTCGCATTCTCTTTCTCACCTTGGGAATGCTGGAGTGGAAGGAGATTGAACAAAGTGAGATCATAAACTCCCCAATACTCCTGTTACCCGTGGAGCTCAAGCGAGACTCAGTCAATGATCCGTTTGAATTGTGGCCAGTTGACGAGGAAATCGTCATCAACCCTGCGCTGGCCGTAAAGCTAGGCGATGATTTTAAGATCGAACTGCCGCCTGTTCCTGATGATTGGGAGTCGGTTCCACTAGAAAGGTTCCTTGATAACTTCCGCAACCGAGTCGCGAAATACGAGTGGACAGTCAGCGACGATTGTTGGTTGGGACTCTTTTCATTCCACAAGTTGGTCATTTATCACGATTTGAAAAGCCACGGCGCTACGCTCGAATCGCATCCGATTGTCCGGTGCCTATGCGAAGAAGAAAGGCAGTCTTCCGTCACCGACCCGCCAGACCCTCGCGAACTAGACAAGAAGATTTCGCCGGATACGAGCTTCC
>JBOGKI010000097.1:0-11269 GCA_050745605.1 Terriglobia bacterium
CGCGAGAGCGGCGGTCATAGACCGCCGCTACAGCCAAATTTGCTGACACCTTCTGAGTCAGTTGAGGCCGGCCGCATATCCAGAATTCCCCGCCGAGCTATGTCACCATTCCAGCAGGTCTCCGCGAGGCACGCTTTGACCCGGAGGGAAGGCCACCTCACGGGCGAGGTCTTAGCCAGTACTGCCGTTTTCAAATCTCGACAGACCGATAACATACTCCCGACCGGCTCTGGATGCAATCCCTCCTCCCAGGTTTTCGGTGTTGACCGCCGCAGCGAGCGCGGAAAGCTCCCGTCTTACCTCTTCGCAGGGGACGAGCTGCCTCACCGAAGCGGACGGCGCTCACGGCAGGATCTTGATGCGCAGGTTGCGGAACTCCATGCGCGAGCCTTCAGCCTCCAGGCCCAAGTAGCCCTTGGGGTTGGCGCAGCGTTCGAATTCGCTGGTCTTGGTTCCGTTCACTACCACAGTAATTTTGCTTCCCTGGCAGCGAATGTCATAGGTGTTCCAGTCGCCAGCCTTTTTTACCCGGTTACCGGTGAGCATAGATTCAAGGTTGAAGCGCACCAGCTTGCCGTTCACAGGATTATCTCCAAACAGGTAGCCGCCGCTGGCGCTTCCCACCTGCGCCTGATACCAGGTGCGGCCGTCGGCGCTGTTGCGCACGAAGACGCCGCTGTTGTAGTTTTTGGCGCCCTCGACGCGGGTCAATCGCCAGTCCACGTGAAACATAAAGTCGCCCAGCTCGCGGTCATAACGCAGCCACTCGTGGCCGCCATTGCCGGCGCACACAATCGTGTGGTGGGCCGCGTCCACGCTCCATTGTGATTTTGGATTTAAGGCGCGGTCCGGCGGGATGGCCACGCGCGTCCATGCTTTGAATGAAGGCAGGGGAAAAATATTGATCCAACCGGTCGTCTTCGCTGCGAGGCTTGCCGGGGCGCGCCGTGGCATCAAGATGCCAAGCAGAACCAGCCCCACCATTGCCACACCCCATTTCATCTTCATAAGCCACCTCATCTCGATTTGCGCGCTCCGAACAGAAGCGTCATCCATTGTAACGCGGCAGGGCCAGTTCGAGCGTGGCAGTTCGACGAGCCGTTAGATCGTCGTGCAGTTTGCTGAAGGGGCGCTCGGCGCCTGCCCCGCCGCAAGTCGGGGAGCCCCGAAAACAATGGGGAACCAACAACGGCGGTCCCTTCCAGGGTAAACTCCGACCGCCGCTACAGAAGCCAAGCCGTATCAGTACCAGCCATCAGCCTTGCTTGATTTCCGCCACAGACCTGTGGTATAAAATGCCTCATCCGACAAATACCCGCGCCAAAAAGGAGGGGCCTATGCCTAACAGTGTGCAACGTCGCGACCCGTGTTCAGGGATACGCCTATGGGCGGTAAGGGGCGCGCTGGTGCTGTTGACGGCGCTTGTGCCAGCGGTCCTCGCTACGCCATCGGCGCATGCGCAGACCTACAGCGTGCTGCACAACTTCACGGGGGGGACGGACGGGTCGGGACCCGAGGGGGCGCTGGTCCTTGATTCGGCGGGTAACCTCTACGGTACCACTGCCGGCGGCGGCGCGTCCGGCTTTGGTGTGGTGTTTAAGCTGAGCCCTACCAGCACGGAGACCGTGCTGCACAGCTTCACCGGCTATCCAACGGACGGGAACACCCCCGAAGCGGGTCTGGTCCGAGACGCGGCGGGAAATCTTTATGGCACAACCGTAAACGGGGGCGCCTTCGGCGACGGGGTGGTGTTCAAGCTGGATCCGACCGGCCAGGAAACCGGGTTGTACAGCCTCGACGGAGGCAGGGGCGGGGGAGATCCGGAGGCTGCCTTGATGCGGGACGCGGCCGGGGATCTCTTTGGCACAACCGTCATCGGTGGCACAGGGGACACATGCTACGCCGGTTGCGGAGTCGTTTTCAGGCTGAGTCCGGGAGGGAGGGAGACGGTGATGCACAGCTTTGGGAACTCTCTAACGGACGGGGCTGGCCCGTATGCAGGTCTGGTCCGGGACGGCGAGGGTAACCTCTATGGCAGCGCTTCCGCCGGGGGCACTTCCGGTTACGGGGTGGTATTCAAGCTCGATCCGACCGGCAAGGAGACCGTGGTGTACAACTTTGTCGGCTATCCGACGGACGGCGCAGATCCCACTGCAGGTCTGGTCCCAGACACGGCGGGCAACCTTTACGGTACCACCTTTTCCGGGGGCGCTTTTGGGTACGGAGCGGTGTTCAAGCTGGATACGACCGGCACGGAGACCGTGCTCTACAGCTTCACCGGCGGGAGGGACGGAGCCGGGCCGTATGCCGGTCTGGTGAGGGACCCGAAGGGAAACCTCTATGGTACCGCCACGAGCGGCGGGGCTTCCGGCTACGGAGTGGTGTTCAGGCTGGATGCAGCCGGCAAAGAGACCGTGCTGCATAGCTTTGATTTCATGGACGGCTCAAACCCCCATGCAGGTCTGGTCCGGGACGCGGCAGGCAACCTCTACGGTACCACCGTGAGCGGCGGACTGTCCGTTTCCGGAGTGGTGTTCAAGCTCGCCCACTGACTGCCACGGCAAAGACACGTAGGGCGGCGCGGGCAGCGGCTGCGGTCCCCAATTCAGTTTCCAAGGACGAAGTTGGGCTTGCCGCGCGTGCCGTTCTATTTTGCTCTGATATCCGGCTGTGGGGAGATTAGATACCCGGCACGGGATGCGGGCACAAGCCAAGCCAACCGAGGGAGGACATAACCATGGGAAGAACAAGCGTATTCACCTGCCTGATGGCGGGGTTCGTGACCCTGTCCGTCGGGGCCGTTCGAGCGCAGGCTCAGAGCGCGCCTTACGTTCAAGTGGGCAACGGGGGTAGCCCGGTGGCGTGCCCACCCGATGACAACTTCGCCAGCGGCATGAAATGTTACAGCGGTACTGTGCTGGGCTGCCCGTATGCGGAAGATCTGGGTATTACCTATGGCTACGAGCCGCCGCCCACAGGCGTGAAGCTGATCGGTACGATCGTGCTTCTTCCCGGGGCCGGCGGACAAATCGCGGCCTCGGCTGACGAGAACAAGTACGCCGGTGATTACGCAAATGCGGGCTACGAGGTTGTGGAGCTCGCTTGGGATAGCGACTGGGAGGATGCCACGAATGGTATGGGACCGCCGCCTTATGCGTACAACATTGAAGCCGCCGCCTGCCGGCCCGCGACTTTCCTGAACTATGTTTTTACCAAGAGCACGCTGCTGTACAGCACGGGCGGCAGATGCACGCAGGGCCTGAGCGCAGGCTCGGGAGCCGTGGCGTATGCGCTGGCGTGGTACGCGGCCGGAGCCTACCTCGACAAGGTGGAGTTGTTGTCGGGTCCGGTGTTCAGCGACATCGACCAGGGCTGTGAGGTGCCTGCGGCGCCAAACGTGACCGTCTGTCAAGCGAGCCCATCGTGGTGCCAGCTTGGAACACAGCCGCCTTGGAGCCAAGCTCCAGCATACGGCGGGAACCCGCTGAACAGCGTTAAGGTATGGACCGGCGATAGCACCTGCGTAGGAAGCAGCAACACGACGCAGCAGTCGGAAGCGAACTGGCTGGCCATGAGCATCGTGAATGCGAATATTCCTACCCTGAGTTACCCCAACACGAACGTAACGGCCTGGTTATGCGCGAGCGTAGCGGGGGGCGGGAGCATGAACAACTCCAGCCCGCAGGGGCAGCTCTTCTACGAGAAGATTGTCACCAACAGCAACCTTTCCGTGTACGCGGTTCAGTTTTGCAACGGACCCGAAGGTGTGGACGGGGGCACCGTCCCGGCGCTGAACGGCGAGGGCGGGTACGACGCGATCCTCAACGACATGACGACGATGCCGAACCAATGCGTAAAAAATCCGAATCACTAAACGGTCTGCGGGTGTTTCTGGCACCAAGTATCCTCTGAGCGCCGCCCACACGCATCGCGGCCGGCCTGTGGCGGCCGACGTTCCGAACGCTGAATACCATGACCTGGCCCTCGCCGATTTGGCCGGGCGCATTTCCCACCGGGATCGATCCTAGCCCCAAGAACAATAGAACTCCTTGATCGCCATAACAGCGCGACAGTTCGACGTTGACTTTCCGAGGCTACTATTGTAGATTCTGGCGGTTTCAGGTACTTTGATTCAGGGCTTGCAAATGCCAGCCAGAGGTAAACGTCCTTGCTTCTGCCGGAGGAATCCGTAGAAAAGCGGAGGATAGAAATTCAGGTCCGCCTCCCTCACGCCGTGGCTAGCGGCGAGCGAAAATGCTCCGGTCGAGGCTCCCGCCCGTGAAGACTTGGACCCAACAGCATATGACTGCCGACCCCAATCTCGTGGAAGTCACGCTGAAGAGCGACTTGAAGAGCGTTGAAACTGCGGAAGAGATGGCGCACCAAGTCTCTGAGACGGCGGGTTTGGACGAGGAGGACCAGCACAAGGTGGAGATGGCGGTGCACGAGTCCATGATTAACGCCGTCTGCCATGGAAATAAGTATGACGCGGCCAAGCGCGTCTGGCTCCGTTTCCAAGTTTTTCCGGACCGGCTTGAGATCCGCGTTCGCGATCAGGGAGAGGGCTTTGATCCCGGTTCGTTGCCTGACCCGCTCGAATCCGAAAACCTGCTGCGGATTTCGGGACGCGGTATCTTTCTCATCAGAGCGTTCATGGACGACTTTCGCGTCCAAAGGCTTCCGGGCATTGGCACGGAGGTTACGCTGATCAAACGGATCGCTTCGAACCGTAAACTTAATCAAGGAGGATAGGACTGTGAGTATGAAGGCCACAACGCGCCAGGTTGATTCGGTTGTCGTGGTTGACCTGAACGGACGAATTACACTCGGTGAGGGCTGCAGCCAGTTGCGCGAGCTGATTCGCGACCTGCTGGCAAAAGGCCACAAGAAGATTCTGCTGAACCTGGCCGACGTCACCTACATCGACAGCTCGGGGATCGGCGAGCTGGTGAGCGGCTTCACAGCCACATCCAACCAGGGTGGCGAACTGAAGCTGCTCAACCTGACTAAAAAGGTTCATGACCTGCTCCAGATCACGAAGCTCCTGACCGTCTTTGACGTGCATGAGGATGAGGCCAAGGCCATTGCCAGCTTTGAAAAGGGAGCGACGGCGTAGTCTCGCTCCCTAGGACTCGACGGACACCAGGGTGCGGCGTCCCACACCCGGGCCCACCCAAGCCTCACGATTCCTGCGGAGAACCAGATGGCCAGCCCGGTTGATCGCTGGAACTGACAGGGATAAAAGGCGCTCTATGGTCGCTTCCGGTTGTGGACCGGGCGCGTCACGCAATGACTTCTTGCTTGTTTAAGGAACGTCAGGATGAGGCGAGCCACGCCCTGCCACCAAACTTGCCGGCCTTCGGGTGCTTGCGGTTTCGATTGCAACGACGTCCTGTGGTTTTCATGGGAGCCTTCCTTGCCACCACCCCACACCTCCCACGATCATGTTGCGCTTTATCAGCGGCTTGTGAAGGACGCCCGTCGGCGGAGCGGGCCGGGTCCCGCCACCGTCCCCGGATGGCTAGCGACCGGCCGTCCTTTGCAATAAAACTTAACTTGCGCTTAAAGCGAGAGTGGTACGATAGGACGTGGCCGGCGTATTCTGCCTGTGAGACGCGCGGCGGGGTACAGCACTCCGGGGGCTTCCAGACCTTTGAGCCTGGCTCAAAGCACCCAACAACTTTGGCATTCTAAATTACATTAATCACCGCAACCGCTTCAGCCGATATTAACTAAGGGTTGAGTAAACTGGAGAGCTACGAGATATGAAGGTTCGGAAGCTGTCACTCGGACGACTTGGGCTCCAACGGTGCGAACAAAGTGGGGGGGGTTAATGAGCCTAGGAAGGGGCGCGGAAGGGATTTCCAGAACGATTTTGGAGGAAATTGGCATGAACCGGCGCATGGCCAACAAAACGCCGCTGGAGCTGACGTTGAGCGTGGTTGTGAATTCGAGGAATTCCTTCCCCTTTTCGTCCGTCCCACGGGCGAAGACCGGTACCGCCAAGGGAATGCGTGCTGCGACACGGCGTTCTTTTGACCGTTTCTTGGCGCGCAGTCTTTTGCTCCGTGATTCGGCTTCCGCATTCATAAATTGGACTGGGTACCTTGACACTGTTTCCACGGTGTGATAGTTGTTGCAACCAAAAGACCAAATCCAATGTATCATCAATTATTTGCGATGATCCTAAATCCAATGATTTGTTACGATTCCCTACGTTTGCTTAAGCCGCGGGGCGGCCTTTTCAGAGGCTTCGTTCCGTCCGGTGAGCAACAGTTTTCTTCTAATGGGAAGATATTTTCCACTGAGTTAATGGAAATCGTTGCCGCTTTCGGGTCTTGAAAGCCTGTGCTTTCAGAGCGTTTGGGTGCAATCGAAGGCAATCGAACGGAAGGGTTTCGATGCGTCGGCCCGGAATCGTGGAGAGTCGTGCCGCATCACTTGGCGCCGCAGTCATTTCCGTTGACTGCCGAAAGAAATGCTGAAGCCTAGCGAGCCACCTGACTAAGCTCAAACCAGTCTCGCTGCGAGTTTGGCTGGCGAAGAGTGCGGCCAGGTCTTAAATCATGAACAACAGCGAAGCGTCGCGGATGGAATCAGCTTCCGTAATCCGGCAAGGCACAATGGAAACCGAAGAAACGCCCTCTGGATACATGGAACTGCTGGAGGCTTATCAGCATCTGCAGGAAGAGAACCGGCGCCGCACGGTAGCCTTGGGCACGGCGGCGCACCAGTTGAAGACTCCTCTGGCCATTATTTCAGGATATATTGAGTTGCTTCTTACCCGGAAGGCTGGTGACTTGAACGACCGCCAGTGGAACATCCTTGAAGAAGCACGGTTCAACTGTAACCGTCTGCAACAATATATCGAGGATTTTCTGAGCTATAGCGCCCTGGAGACGGGAAAGCTGGCATTGAAGTTTTCCGAGGGGAACCTCAATGCCTGCCTGTTGGAGCTTTACTCCTACTGGCTGTCGTCCTTCCAGAAGAAGGGCGTGGCGCTCTACCTTCCCGCCCAAAAAGAGTTGTCCCGGTTCCCGTTTGATTACGACAAGGTTCAGCATGTGGTTTCAAACCTTCTCGAAAACTCTTTAAAGTTCACGCCATCGGGTGGGACGGTCTGGCTGAACGCCGAACTGTATGCGTGGGAGCGTCGTGGCAGGCAGGAACCCGGCATCGCCGAGGAAAGGCGGAGCCGGTCGCTTTCCGCTCCCAATGCGGTCCGTGTCAGCGTTTCCGACACCGGTCCAGGAATCGCGCCGGAGTACCACCAGGAAATCTTTGATGATTTTGTGAAGTTGCCGCAGCCTACGGACGCCCCCGGAGGGATGGGCCTGGGATTGGCGATCGCACGGCGGCTGGTGGCCGCGCACGGCGGAAAGATCTGGGTGGAAAGTGAGCTCGGATCCGGATGCGCCTTTTCCTTTTTGCTGCCTTTGCGGCCTCCGTTCAAATGAAGCTTTGCAGAAGATGGGGGCCGGCGGACGGGAGAGATTGATTTCGCTATGGTAGCGGCAATCCCCCACCCAAGCGGTGTGAACCTGAAGGCCGGGCTCCGAGCTCGGGGGAGCTTGACACGTATGAGTAATAGTGCACGCATTCTTGTGGTGGACGACGAACCGAGCATGCTTCGCTACCTCCAAACGGTGTTGGAGGTTGACGCCTACGAAGTGATGACCGCGCAGGGCGGCGCGCAGGCTCTGGAGAAACTGAAGAAAGAACCACAGCCTGACTTGGTGCTGCTGGATCTGCTGATGCCGGATTTGGACGGCATGCAAACTTTGGAGCGGGTCCGTCAGCTTCATCCGAACGTTAGCATCGTCATGCTTTCCTGCGTCAACGACACTCGCAAGGTGGTGCAAGCCATCCGCCTCGGCGCACAGGATTACCTTACCAAGCCCTTTCAGAAGGCTGAACTCGATGCCGTGCTCAGCCATTGCCTGGGAGCGCGCTCCACCTCCTTTGCCGGGAGCGACCAAGGAGGTGATCTCGAAGACTTGGGTGACGACCAGTTCTTCGTCGCGGCCAGCCCCAGCATGCGCAAGGTGCGGGATCAGGCCCGGCAGGTCGCCAATGTAAACGTACCCGTCCTGATGCTTGGGGAGAGCGGCACGGGCAAGGAAGTGGTGGCCAAGCTGATCCACAAGTTTTCACCACGCGCCAACCGGCCGTTGTCAAAGGTGAATTGCGCGGCGCTTCCTGAGGAGTTGCTGGAAAGCGAACTTTTCGGGTACGAGCCCGGCGCCTTCACCGGCGCCACGCGGTCGAAGCCCGGCAAATTCGAGCTTTGCGACAAGGGCACCATCCTGCTCGACGAAATCGGCGAAATGCCCCCGGCGCTGCAAGCGAAGCTCCTGCATGTACTGCAGGACCAGCAGTTCTCCCGGCTGGGAAGCCGCACCACGGTCACGGTCGACGTCCGCATCCTGGCCGCCACCAACATCAACATTCAGGAAGCCATCGCTAACCGCAAGCTGCGCGAGGACCTTTATTACCGCCTGAACGCATTCACCATCCACCTGCCGCCCCTGCGGGACCGCCGGGAAGAGATTCCTCTGCTGCTCCGCCACTTCATGGCGCTCTTTGCCACACGCTACGGACGCAACCCCTTGCCGATCTCCCCCACTTTGATCGACACCAGCATGCGTTACCGCTGGCCGGGTAATTTGCGCGAGCTTGAGAACTTCGTGAAGCGCTACTTGATCCTGGGTGATGAGACGGCGGTGTTGAGCGAGATCGAAATGAAGCAGGAGGAAACCGTTCCCGCGCCGGAGACAGCGCGCGCCGCTGCAGCCAAGTCCGAGGAGACCGGGGACCTGAAGCTACTCGTCCGCGGCATCAAGGATGAGGCCGAGCATGATGCCATCTCCCGTGCCTTGAAGCGTACCAAATGGAATCGCAAGGAGGCGGCCCGTCTTTTGAACATCAGCTACAAGGCGCTGCTTTATAAAATTCGCCAGTATAATCTGGACCAGCAGCCGTAACTTCGGCTCACGCCGCTGCCGAGGCAACGGCTCCCTGGGGTTCCCTGCGAGGCGCGGCGCCTTCAGCAAGCCGATCAGCCGCCGAGAAAACGGCCCCGACATTCCTGCTAACCGGGGCCGGTGGATGACCTCCACGGGGCGTCCTCCAATGGGACGCTTCCGGTCAAGTTTGCAGGAACTCGCAGATTCCGTTCCCGCCGAACTTGCATTGTTTCGGTAAAATTTACAGCCTTCGTTCTCCTTCTCCCACTCCAATCCTCAATTTCACGCGTCTCATTTTCTGTAACTTCCTCTCCTCTTGTCAGTTATGCTCTTACGTTGAATGCCCCGTGTGGCAAGCTTCTTGCTTCCTCCAGGTGATGGGCGACACACCGGCAAAACTGGAAGTGTGCTTGAACCCATACGAGTTAAAGACGCAAACTGCGGAGAGACCAATTCAAGCCGCCGATCAGGCGCGGGTATCATGCAAAAGAAAAAGGGAATGAGGACGATGATGCAGCGAAACTTCGCCAAGGGACTTGCGTCGATATTGGTCGTGATGCTCGCCCCAGTCTTTTTGGCGGCCGTCAACGGTCGGACCCCGGACAAACCTCTAGATAAAACTCAGGTGACCGGGTTGGTGGCAGGAGGAGTCCCGAGTGAGCGGGTGGCTGCTATTGTGGGCGCGCGGGGAATCGACTTTCGCCCTACCTCTCAATGCTTGGAGGAATTGCGGCGCGCCGGCGCCACGCAAATGCTCATCGACACTCTGCGCTCGGCGCGTGTAGCCGTACCGGTTACCCGGACGAACAGCAGCATCACCAAGAGCGACGCTGCTGTTGAGCATGGACTCACCCGCGGGGCGCTTCTGATGCGCGAAAACCGGTTTAGGCAAGCGGAGGAGCAGTTTCGTCGGGCGGAGAAGTATCGGCCGGGAGATCCGTTCGTCCATTTCGCCTTGGCATATGCTCTTTCGCAGCAGGGAAAATGGGGAGAGGCGGCTTCGGAATATCGCCGAGTGTTGCTGCATAGCCATGATGACCCCATTACGCGCAGCAACCTGGCTCTCGCCTTGAGCAAATCCGGAGACCTGGACGGAGCCATCCAGCAATACCAGTTGGCGCTCGTCTCGATTCCAGGAGAGGCCGCCGTCCACAACGACCTCGGGGTAGCACTGGAAAAGAAAGGGGATCAGAAGGATGCTGTTGACGAGTTTCGAGCTGCTCTACAACGTGACCCCAACAATTCCCAAGCTCATTACAATCTCGGAGTGGCCCTGCAGGCTCAGGGAAACCTCGACCAGGCTATTCATGAATACCGCCAGGCGATCAGCTTGAAGTCAGCTTGCTGTGACGCCGAATACAATCTTGGCACGGCACTGGAGAAGAAGGGCGATTGGGACGGTGCGATCGAGGCATTTCGAAAAACCGTGAGTGCCAAACCCAATGATGCTTTGGCTCACGCCGGACTCGCCAGCGCACTGACGGGCAAGGACGATTATGTTGAGGCGGGGGAAGAATACCGGAAGGCGTTAAGACTGGCTCCGAATAACGCCGCGATTCGCGAGGCTTACGCCAGTCTGTCGCGGCAAACCAACCTTTCAGGGGCGAGTCACAGGTAAGTGGATTGAAGAAGAGTGTCCGGGCTCGAGATCGCGACCTGCCAGCATTAAGGCTCAATGCGAAGAAATCATTTTCTCGATGCCAATCTTCAGCGCAGCCAATTCGTTCTGAACAATATCCCAAATGATCTCCGGGTCAATCCCAAAGTACGCGTGGGCTAAAATAACCCTCAAGCCTGTAACCTGCTTCCAGTCAAACTGCGGGTTAAGGCTGCGAACCTCTTGGGGTACGTTCTTCGCCGCTTCGCCAATAACTGCGAGATTCCGCAATGCGGCGTCAAATGTCCTGGAGTCTGATTTGAAGGATTCGAAACCCTGGCCGAGAGTGTACTCCTGGATCTTGCCGCAGGAGCCGAGCATGTCCTGCAGGTAGAGTTTATAATCCCGGGGCATGGACGCATCCGCTCAGGATATTTTCTCGCAGGGCAGGTTTGATGGCTTCTTCTGTGACCAAATCGACCCGGCAACCGAACAGATTCTCCAGATATTCCTTGAGCCCCATGTAATTGGCGAAGGTCTTGGGCTCAAGTTCGACGACAAAGTCGAGATCGCCTGCCGCGCCGTTGTCGCCACGCACGGCTGAGCCAAAAAGACCCAGACTCTTGACGCCGAACCCCTGGATGGCGTCCCGTTTGGTTTCGAGTTCTCGAAGAATTTCGTCGCGGGTCATGGGATAGTCTTACAA